>CAKSOR010000051.1 GCA_934477985.1 uncultured Eubacteriales bacterium | reverse complement strand
TGTCGGTCTCCGACTCCACAATATTGATCTGCTCACCCGGCGAAGAAATCGCCGCAACCTTAGCTGCGTCAAGCTGAGCATTTGCCTTGGATTCCAGCCGCTCGCGGCGCTTCCTGCGCCGATCCTGCTCGACTCTGTCCCACCAGCCCGAGACGTGATCTCCCACAAAATGGTAGAACTTTTTCCGGTTTATGTAGCCGAGCACAATCTCTGTGCCCGCTAAAATCACCAGAATCGCGATCGGAATCACCTTGCCGACGTATAAAAGCGCCGCGCGGTCGACTAAAATCACCGCCGAGTTCTCCCAATACGGGTACGAAACAAGTTTCGTCCGCACCGAGCGCTTCGAGAAGGTGCGAAGGCGGTTGAACAGCGAACCGTCCCTGAACCTCGACGAGTTCTCGACTATCTCGATCTGCTCCTTTGGCGCGCTGATTCCCTTCTCCATGATGTTCGCCGCGAAGTTCTTTACGGGATCGGGCATGCAGGTCTCCACACATGTGATGTTCAGGTCGCTCATATCGTTTAAGAGCGAGTAGCTCATGAAAATCCTCGGCTTGTCGCCGTAGAACTCCTCATAGGCTTTGTCCGGCTCGAAAACTCCCGCGATGTAGCAGGTTTTGCCGTTGATTTCCAGCGTCTGCCCGGCGACGTCCGGCGAGCCGAAGAACTGCCACGCGAGATTGTTGTCAATCAGAATCGTGTCGTTCAGAACCGTGTCGCTCGTGTCGAGGTAGTTGCCCGACAGCAGCTTGAGCCGGTGGAAGACGAAGAAGTCGCCGCCGATGCCGGTCGCGGTCGCCGAAACTCCCGATTTCTTCGTGAGTCCGGTCTCTTTGTTGATCTGCGAGATCGAGACGTCCGCCTCGCCTGAGTAGGCGTAGACGTAAAGTCTCGCGTTCTCGTTCGCGTCGATTGACGCTTCTACATATGACGAATCAAAACTCGTTGTCATCGAGCGGATCGAGTCCTCACCGATTCCGGCGCTCGGCGAAATGAACGCCGAGAGCTGCGCGTAGCGAGTGCCGTCCGCCGCCCAGCGCGCGCAGACCTGCTGCGCGTCGAGCCGTGAGCCGAGCGAATTCTGCACGAGCGTGAAGATTCCGATGAACACGAGGCAGATTCCCGCGAGTATACCCGCTGTGATCTGAAATCTCTTCATATTACTTGGAATTTTCCGCCATTCTCACCTGCATGCCGGCGGAGATCGGCTTTGTGGAGGTGGTGATTATGAACTCGCCGCCCGCGACTCCCGAGACAGCCGAGTTGGTGTCGTCCGACGCCAGGACATTGACGTCGACGCGCTTCGCTACGTAGCGGTTGCCGAGCGGGCTCGACTTCGCCTCGACGGCTAAGACGAACTTGCCGTTGTTGTCCTCGCGCACCGCGGAGTTCGGAACGACCGAATCGTAGGTCTGACCCTTTTCGCCGATCGTGATGCTGAGGCTCTGGTTGACGGTGACGTCGCCGGTGAGGGTGATCGTCGCGATCTTGTTCTGACCGGGGTTCTTGGGGTCGTTGCGGACCGACGCGATCGTGCCCTTGATGTTCGACCACCAGTTGTTGGTGATTGTGACCTCGTCGCCGGTGCGGACGCGCTTTGCCTGCTCGGCGTTGAGGAGGGCGTTTTCCTCCTTCTTCTTAGCTAAATTGTGAACGAGGGTTTCGAGATCCTGTTTAAGGGTCTTGATCTTGTCGGTCTGATCGTCGTAGTTCTTGAGCGCGTCGATTTCCGCCTTGAGGTCTTCGTTCTGGTCGTTGAGCTTTCCGACGGCGGACTCGCACTCCTCTAACTTCTGGAGGCAGACGAGCTTGTCGTAATCGGTCTTCGCGTCGTTGTACTCGGTCTCGCGCTTGGTGAACTCGGTCTTTGCGCTCTCAGCGGCGGTAGCGGCGGCGTTCTTGTTGTTCTCGGCGTTCTTGACGCGGGTGACGAGACCGGCGTTGCCGAGCTGCGCGTTGAGGTCGTCGAGCTGCCGCTGATTTTCCTCGAGCGTGCGGTTGTAGTTGTAATCGTAATCCGACTTCTTCTTGTTTATATCGGCTGCCTTGGTGTCGTACTCCTCGTGGTACTGCTCCGCTTTCGTCCGCCATCTCTCGACGGCGTCGTAGCTGCCCGAGCCCTGATTGTAGAGCGCGAGCGCGCTGTTGTAGCGGAAATCGGCGTCGACCCACAGATCATACGCGGTCTGCAAATCATTGTCCCACTCCTTGAACTGCTTTTCGCGGTCCTCCTTGGCGTAGCGCATCTTGCGCTCGAGCTCCTCGATGTTCTTCTTGATCTCAGCCTCGGTCGACGAACCGGCGCCAGCGGCTTCCTGAGCGGCTTTTGCCTGCTCGAGGATCTTCTCGGCGTTCTCGAGAGCGGCTTCGGTGGCTTCCTTCTTCGAGAGAGCCTGCTCATAGGCGGCTTTCATCGCGTCTAATTTCGCGGAAGCGGCGGTAATGCGGTCAGCGGTGGAAGTTCCGTCGATCGAGGCGTCGGCTGCTTTCGAACTGAGCGCGGAAATCTGCTTGTTGTAAGCCTCGATGAGCTTCGCTAAATTCTTCTGCTCGGCTTCAAGACGCTTGACCTCGGCGTCAGCGGCGTCGGGATCGGTGACATCGACCTTATCCATCGCCTTCTGAGCCTTTTCGAGCTCATCGCGCTTATTCTTTATCGCAAGCTCGTCGTTATAGTAGTCGACGCCCGACTCGAGCTGCTTTAATTTGTACTGTTTCTCGAGCGAGGCGAGGGTCTCGCGCGCGGTCTTGAGCTCGTTTGACTCGGCGTCCTCGAGGTAGAACAATACGTCGCCGATCTTGACGTCGTCGCCGTCCTTGACCGCGACCGAGAGGATCTTGCGGGTCTCGTCGATGACGATCTTGTGCGTGGAATTAGCCTTGACGGTCGCCGAGGTTCTGATCTTCGACGTGATGCTGCCCGACTGGCTGTACTGCGCCGCGACTTCGGGCAGCGAGTAGTTCATGATTGTGTTCGAGAAGAAGGTCAGAATGAGCATTATAATAAGGAAGATTATTATCGCGTTCTTGACCCATCCGCGTCTGTTTGTGTTCATTTTTTACTCCTATGAATTATTTCGTTTAGCCATTGTGAAGTAGCCCATGCTCTTTGAAGGGGGACCCCTCCGCCACCTGCGGTGACACCTCCCCTTTCAGGGGAGGCTTGGGTTCGCGGGTTTGCCTCCCTTGAAAGGGGAGGAATTGCCTCCCCTGAAAGGGGAGGTGGCGCGAAGCGCCAGAGGGGTTTGCCTCCCCTGTGCAAAGGAAGCCTGAATAATTGCCTCCCCTGAAAGGGGAGGTGGCGCGAAGCGCCGGAGGGGTTTGCCGCCATGCCGCAAACATAGTTCGCGGGCAGTGACTAAGAATTATCACTGATAACCGCCGCGATGTTTGCCCGCGGGGGCACCCCGCTAACCCTTTATACCGCCGGAATACGCGATTCCATCCACCAGATAATCCTCCGAATAAAGGAATATAAGCAGCGTCGGTACCATATACACCGTCGCGACGGCGAACGCCAGTCCGGCGTCGTTCGTGTTGACCTTCGACAGGAAGACCGACAGCGGGTGCAGCTCGGTGTCCGACAGCAGAATCAGCGGCTGCTCGACCATGTTCCAGTAGTCGATGAAGACTAAGATTATGACCGAGTAAATCGTTCCCTTCGTCAGCGGCATGAAAATCCTCGAGAAAATCTGGAATTCATTCGCTCCGTCGAGCTTCGCCGCCTCGACCATCGCCGTCGGTATCCTTCGCATGAACTTCGTCAGGATGAACACCGAGAACGGCGCGAACATGCCGGGCAGGATTATCGCCCATCGCGTGTCGAGGATGTGCAGCCACTCGGACACGAGGTAGTTCGGCACGAGCGTGACCTGATACGGCATCAGCATCAGGATTACGTAGACGAAGAACACGGCGTTTGCGAGCTTCGAGCGGTTTCTGGCGAAGCAATACGACGCGCCCGCCGCCACGATCACCTGCCCCGCCACGATCGGCACGGTGAGGATGACCGAGTTCCAGAACTTCAGAAGGTACGCGGGACTCGTGATGAACGCCGTCTTGTACTGTCCGAAGCTGACCATGTCGGGGATGAACTTCAGGTTGACTTTTGTCGAGATGAAGGTCTTGGCGTCCGAGCTGGCGTTCGAGAAGATCTGACCGTAGTTCGCCGAGATTTCAGTTGTCGACATGAACGAGTTTGTTATCGTCAGCACGGTCGGCATCAGGAAGAGGACGGCGAAGAAACCGACGATTATGAAAGTCAGCCAGTCGAGAGCGCGTTCGCGGCGCTTTTTGGTGACGCGCAGCCTGCGCTGTCCCTCGAGAGTGAGTTCTTTTTTCATTCCTGAATGTCCCCCTCGATCTTATTGTCGCCGACGAACAGAAGTCCGATCAGCACCGCCATGACAAGGCTCATTATGACCGCCGCGGCTGAGAGCTTCTGGTAGTCAAGCGACTTGAACGTGTTGTTCATGAAGTGCTGTAGCATGTACATCTTGTCGTACGGGTAATCTCCGGTCAGGAGGTAGACCTCGCGGAAGACCTTGAACGAGTTGATTATGCTCATCAGCGTGACGAACAGAATCGTCGACGTCAGGTAGCGGAGCTTGATCATGTAGAAAATCTGCCACTTTGACGCGCCCTCGAGCGTCGCGACCTCGATTACGTCGGTCGGGATGTTCGACAGCGCCGCCATGAAGAGAATCATGTTGTAGCCGAGGTTTTTCCAGACGAAGAGGAGCACGACGACGATCTGCGAGTACTCGGATTTGAGCCAGTCGATCTTGTCCACTCCGAAGAGCCCGAGCATTTCGTTGACCGCGCCGTTGTAGTGGAACATGACCTGCCAGATGAGGATGATCGAGGCGACCGGAACCATCATCGGCGACAGGAAAATCGTCCGCAGATTCGATTTGTAGGGCACGTTGCGCTCTAAAACTATCGCTAATATAAGCGGCAGAATCACGGCGAGCGGCACAGCCATCGCGGAAAAGGTCAGCGTGTTGACCGACGCGCGCCTGAAGGCTGAGTTCTGCAAGAGGCTCACAAAGTTGTCAAGGAAAACGAATTCCCGGTTGATCGGGCTGTCGACGACCGAGTAGAAGATAACAACTAAAAACGGAATTATGTAGAATGTCAGGAGTCCGACAATGCTCGGGATTATGAAGAGGTTGACCGAGTGCCGTTCAGCCCTCTGGACCCGAGAGAGCTTTGACTTTTTTGGCTTCACCGGGTTCGTCGCGCCCGGCGGACTTAATTTTTTGGTTGACATGATTCCTCGCTTATTGCGCGGACCATACCGGCGCGGCTCAGAGCCGCCGTGGCATAGTCCGGATTATTTCTTTCACACATATAGACGCAGAGAAGTGAGAAAAGTTCCCGGAAATCCGAAAAAAATCCGGGAAATTTTCAATTTTTTCAGAGGCGCGCGTCAAAGCGCCGTCGCGGCGTACATTTCAGGTCGCGGAGTGATGTCTGCGGCGGATTCGGGGCGCGCGGTGAAGTGGCGTCGCGGCGTAGATTTCAGGTCGCGGAGTGAAGTCTCCCCGCCCGCCGGACTCAGAGCTCGACCTCGGCGATCAGCGGGAAGTGATCCGAGATGAAAACGCCGTCCCGCTCGTCGCGGCAGACAGTCATCGAGCGGCAGACCGTGTCGGCGCCCGCGAATATGTAGTCGATCTTGATTCCGCCCGAGACGAGCCGCTTGCCGAACTCGTGGAAGGTGATGCCCGAACCGGCGGTCAGGTCGATTAATTTTACGGCGGAATAGTTTGTCATCGTCGTGATGCAGAGGTCGTCGGGGTCGGCGTTGAAGTCGCCGGTGATGAACGCGGGCATCGGCGAGCGCTCGTTGAGCTCGCTGAGCTTCTGGAGAACCTGATTTGACGCGAGGACGCGCGCGACCTTGCCGACGTGGTCGGTGTGGACGTTGAAGACGCGGAAGGGCGAGCCGTTCAGCGGCTTGAGGGTGACGACGGTGCAGACGCGCGGGCATGGCGACTGGTCGCCGGAATAGCGCGAGCCGGGCTGATCGGGGGTCGCGGAGAGCCAGAAGGTCTCGAGGTCGCAGAGGATGAATTCAGATTTTCTGAACGCGATGCAGACGGCCTCGTCGCCGCGATCGACGCCGCGACCGCTTCCGACGACGTAGTAGTCGGGGAGGTTTTCGACGAGCCAGGCGTACATGTGGGGGCGGATTTCCTGGAAGCCGATGACGTCGGGCGAGTAAGCGGCGAGTCTTTCGGCGATGAAGGCGCGGCGGTTCATGAAGGAGTTAATGCCGTCGGAGGCGCAGTCGGTGCGCAGGTTGCAGGTCATGATTTTGCAGGTTTGCATGGTGTGACTCCTGTATATAATAATGATGGGTTTTGATCGGGATGAGGATCTTTCACGTGATCTCGTGTAAAAATTATACCACAAAATCGCGGATTTGTCAACAGTTATCAGCCTGAATGAGCGAATTTTCAGAAAATTTTCAAAAACAGAAGGCGTTCCCCTTGACAAACGCCGAAAAATCAACTATAATAAAACTAACGACCATAAGGAGGGACGAAATGAGCGAACCAACCAAACAAAAAATCCTCGCCGAATCGCTGCGACTCTTCTCGGAGCGCGGCTACGACCCGGTGAGCGTGCAGGACATCGCGGCGGCGGTCGGTATCAAAGCGCCGTCGCTTTACAACCACTACAAGAGTAAAGAGAAAATTTTCGAGGCGCTGATGAAGGCAACGCTTGTGCATTATGACGAATTCACAGCGGGGCTGTCGGTGCACGTCGACTCGCCGGAGAGCGATTCGGACGTCTTCAAGTCGATTACGGTCGAGAGACTGACGGAAAAAGTGAAAAATATTTTCACTTTCACTTTTAAGGATGAACAGATCAGTCAATTCCGGAAAATGATGACGATCGAACAGTTCAGAACGCCTGAATTGTCGAAATTGTACAATCAGAGATTCATCGACCGCATGATAAGTTACCATCAAGGCATTTTCGAGGAGCTGATCGCGGCGGGTCGGCTGAAAAACCTCGACGCGCGTACGCTTGCGCTGACCTACACATCGCCGGTAATCACGCTTTCAGGCGTCTGCGACCGCGAGCCGGAGCGCTTCGACGAGTGCCTTGAGCTGCTCGAAAAGCACGTAAGACTCTTCTTCGACACATTCAATAAGTAAAAATCCGGCGTCCGAGCCGAATTTCAGCCCGTACGCCGGTCAGAGTCAGCACTCGGAATCGAGTAGTTTCAGGAGTCTGTCGAACTTTTCAAAGCGCTGTTCGTGCGCGTCCGCTTCTGAGTTAAAGCAGTCAAAAAAGGGTGTCGTCGCAAAATAACCCGAGTCGATCCGGTCGCGTTCAAAGGTCCAGCGCTCACGAGCTGAAACTTTTATCGCGTCCGCGTCTGAATTTTGTCCAAGTCGCTTGAAAGCGCGTATCTTCCAGATGTCGAGCTCCGGCAGTCCCATATCCGAGAAGAAATCGGTCAGCAGTGACGTGATCATATGATATTTTTCACGAGCGCCTTCAGGATCTCCGAGTTTTTCAAGGCAGCTTCCCTCGCCGAACCAGAGCGGAGCTTTCTTCGCGTCGTTCCAGTAACCTGAACCGAGATTGTCGGGCAGGTCGGCGGCTTCGCGGTAAAGCCTCAGAGCGGATTCGTAGTCGCCGGCGGCGAATTTCTCATCGGCAAGCGCCTTGTTCGCGTTGATCCAGACATCCGAAACCGCGCCTTCCCCGCCCTCACACGGCACGTAATTGTGCGATTCAAGCAGTCTTTTCGCGTCGGAATGACGTCCTGAACGGTTCAGGCAAGCCGCAAGCACTGTTACCGTGTCGTCGCGTAGCGGCTTCTTCAGGTCGTCGGCGATCAACGGTTCAAGCTCATCAAACGAGGGCTTCCCAAGCAGATTCGACACATGTATAACCTCATGGAGCAGCTGCGGATCATGGCTCTTTTCGTACGATAGTTTGAGTTTTCTGAACGCTTCATTTTTTTCACCGAGCTTCCAGAGACAGATCGCGGCGTTGCGGAGCGAGTCGTACTCATCCGATTTTATAAAATATTTCAGTGCGGCGTCATACTCACGCTGACCGAGAAAGAGACAGCCGAGCAGGTAATCGGCGTTCGGGTCGCCCTTCCCGGACGCGGCAAGAAGTGAATTTCGTTCAACTTCGCGGAATGGGAAGGTGCGGCAGACATCGCGTTTTTCGGAACTTTTTCCGAGCAGATAATCGACCATGCAGGAGCGCTCCACGCCCGAATCGACCAAAATCTGAAGCGCCATCTTCGCCTCTTCAACGAGCCCGGCAGCCATCAGATCGTCGTAAATGTCGATGCAGGTCTGCGAGGGATTGGAGTTCAGCGATCCGATGAACTTCTCGGGCGTCATCTCGCCGCGGACAACCTCGACAAATTTAGCGAAGTTGCTGATCGGGTCTGCGAAATCGGAATCCAAGATGACATTTTCAGAAGGAATATGCTTAGCGTACAGCGCCTTTATGCACTTTGCCGAAATGCCTGCTCCGAGCGATTGTTCAGCGTGTCTGAACGCCGATTTGAAGTCACCGCGCCGTCCATCGAGCATCGCTATTCGAAGCATCGCGGGAGTCTTGTAATCCGCCGAGAAGTACGCCGTCCAGTAGGCGTTCTCCGCTTCGTCATTTTGACCAATGAGTTCGCACGCGTAGCCGAAGAGATACGGAATTTCGCCGCAATGTGGACGCTTGTTACGCATTGTAAGGATTCCGAAGGCTTTTTTCGCGCATTTGTAAGCGTTTTTGTGGTCTCCGCGTTTGATTCTACAAAGTGCGAGTCCTTTGTAGCCCTCAAAAGAGTCAGGCGAGAGTTCAATCGCGCGCTCGAAATAGCGCTCAGCGTTCGCGGTAGGATCGCGGTACTGCATGACATGCGTTCCGGTAAGGCACGCCTCCTCGGCGGACTTGCATTCCACAGGCGTCGGGTAGCCTTCAATCAGCGGCGCGCCATCGAATTTTGGCGGCTTTCTCGTCGTGTATTCGACCAAAATATTTTCGGCGCGGGTAATTTGTATGAAACACTCTCCGATCGGTTCACGTATGTAGGATATCGCCGCGAGTTCTGCTGTTCTGAACACACAGTCCGTATCAATCAGCCGCCCGTTCGCGTCATTGACGGTGACATGGCACTCGCCGAAATCACCTGTCGGGTAAATTTTGAGCTGACCGTCAACCGAAATCGCAAAATCGAGGTTTGCAAAGCAAGGAACTCCGAGTTTGGCAAAAGGATACCAGAACTGTGAGAATTTCTTTTCCTCATATGGATATATCCACGAAAAGTCAGGCTGATTGTCCGAATAAGATCCCGCCATGAGCTCGAGATAAGGTTCGTCCGAGTCTGTCAGCGCGTGCTCCCAGGTTTTCGAAAGCTGATTGTATGCCCACGTGAACATCTTTTTGCCGGGCGAAATATGATGATCCGCGACGTGAATCACGCCCTGTTCGGTCTTTTCATCGTACCCACCGAAGTAATCGAAGCGCGAAGCCGCTGAAAAATACGACGTCGGGAAGGTCGTGTCGCCGTGCCTGCTGATGTCGGAATTCGCCGGAAGTTTATGTCCGTTGAACCATCCGCTCGCGGTCGGATAAGCTATTGCGTTTCTCTTGTAGTGAAAATATACAAATCCTACGTCCTGCGGAAAGAATATTCTGTAGTCCGGACTTGCTGGAACGGCGGCGTTTTCCCACCAGAGGAACGACTTCGAGAGCGCCGTCCGGTTGTAAACGCGCATCCGGGTTTCAAAGAACGCGCGATCAGCTCGCAGCGAAATTCCGACGGCAAGCAGCATCCGGTCGAGCGGATCGTTCTCGTAGAGCCAGACGATTGTTTCTTCGTCATTTTGCACAATTGTATAATCGACCGGCATGAAAGTCGACGGGCGATGGTGCATCGGCGAATTGAATTCGACGCCGCCGGAGATCCATGAACCGAGCATTCCGATTGACGCAGGTTTGATGACGTGCTGTCGGTAGAAAAAATCCTTGCCGGTCGTATTATCGACTGCGCTGAAGATGCGTCCGCCGAGCTCAGGGAGGATTGTGAGCTCCAGAAATTTGTTTTCGAGGATGATTGCCTTCCAGTTTTTTACAGTTTTGGTGCCATTTCGGACATTAATTGTGACCGCGTTGGGGTACGGGTCGCCGGAAGTACGCTGGTGAACGCGATTTTCAGCGAAAATCGGCAGCTTTTCAGGCTCACCCTCAAGGTAGGTCATGATCGGCAGCAGAGTTTCGGTAACTTGAACTTTTTGCATAATAACTTCCTTTCGCATTGTGGTACATCTATTATACCACAAATTTCGGCTCGTGAACTACAAATTTTGCGCGAAAAATCCGTGTTTTTTTGTAGTTGACAAAACGCATATAATATGGTAGAATAAATTGAGGTGGTAATCTTGAAAATGTTGATTTACGCGGAAAAAGAATTTTCATGTGGTTTATGGTTTACAAAAGCTGTCGAAGGAATAAACAATTCTGCACATAAACGTAATATTGAGCTCAAATTTGTTGATTTTGACGGTCTTTCAAATGAGTTATTCGTCGATTTGCCTAAGATTATCGTTATCATAGGAGCCTCGGACACATATTTGTCTTCTATTATTAATTTTTGTGTAATTAATCACGTCAAAATGCTGCTTGTGAACTATTTTCCGCCAGAGCCGACGCATTCGGCGAGCTGCGTTGTAATGGACTATCAGGACACAATGGAGCGCATGATTGCCTATCTTTCGTCATGCGGAAAGCGCCATCCAGCCCTTCTCGGGGTCAATCCAGTCTCTTCTTCCGACCGAAAAAAGGCTGAGTTCATGATTCGATCACATTTTTATGAAAATATTTTTCAGAATAGTATGGGCATTGAAGCATGCGTCGAGCAGTTCCTTGCCCGCAAAAACGAATTCGATT
>CAKSOR010000050.1 GCA_934477985.1 uncultured Eubacteriales bacterium | reverse complement strand
CATCGGCAGCATGATCTTGCGCCAGATGGTAAATTCGTTCGCACCGTCAATCAAAATAGTGCGCGATCGTCTCCTTCGCTCTGAATTTCAGCTTTTCTACGTCAATTGTAGTAAATTCTCCGTTCTCGAAAAGCACCTTTCCGTCGCACATCGTGAGCGAGACGTCACAGGGTTCAGCCGAGAACGCGAGCGTCGAAAACGGGTCGTACATCGGAATGTTGTTGAGCGAATCGAGGTCAAAAAGCAGCAGATCGGCGCGGTAACCCGCCTCAATCCGCCCGCAATCAAGCCTTCCCTGCGCCTTCGCGCCGTTTTCGGTCGCCATTTTCAGGAAATCGGCGGTCGGAATTATGTCCGCGCGATAGTTTACGCCCTTATGAATCAGAGCCGCCGTCTGAAGCTCGCGCAGCACAGACAATTTGTTATTCGAAGCCGCCCCATCGGTGCCGAGCCCGACGTTGACGCCCTTTCCGAGCATCGGCGCGACCGGCGCGACCCCGCTCGCGAGCTTGAGATTGCTGACCGGGTTGTGCGCGACCGTCACGTTGTTGTCGGCGAGCAGCTCGATGTCGTGCTCGGTGACCCAGACGCAGTGCGCCGCGGTCGCCGAGTAGCCCTCGCCCGACTCCAGAATCCCGGTGTCAAGCAGAAATTCTACAGGCGTCAAACCTCCGTTGCGTGCCTTGCATTCCTCGTGTTCGAGCTTGGTCTCCGAGACGTGAACCTGCATGTTGAGCTTATGAAGATGCGACCATTCGGCAACTTCTCGACAATATTTCGCTCTATTTGTGTACTCGGCGTGAACAGCTGCGTCAATCTTAACTCTCCCGTCATCAAAATTGTGAAAATCGCCGAAAAGCCTCTGCGCCTCCTCAAACCGCGGATCGCCTACAATTGTCGCGTCGTCCGAGAACGAGACAAGGCAGCGCGAGATGTTCGCCTTCATCCCCGAGTTGATGACCGCCTTCGCCGTCTCGTCCGAGAAGAAATACATGTCCGAAAACGAGACGCAGCCGCCGCGGATCATCTCGGCGATCGCGAGCTCCGAGCCGACGCGGACGCTTTCAGGTGTCAGCCGGTCCTCCGCCGGGTAAATTTTCTCGCTCAGCCAGCGCTGGAGCGGCAGATCCTCGCCGATTCCGCGGAAAAGCGTCATCGCCGCGTGACAGTGAATGTTGTAGAACGCGGGCGTCAGCAGCTTGCCCTTGCAGTCGATCACGCGGTCGAAATCGCCGACCGGCTCAGACGTTCCGACCGAGGTTATGAACCTGCCGTTGACCGAAACAAAAGCATCAGAAATTGCCTTTTCTCCGCTCAGAACGAGCGCGTTTCTGAAAAGAATCTTCATTATTGTTTGTCCTCCATAGAATCTATTCGTTTGCCCCGCCGCATATGCGGGAAATCATTCGTCAGATTGCACAAATCACATCCCCAGCCCGGTTTCGATGAAACCGATGTCCTCGGGCAGTTCCGAGACCGCGGTGACCGTTGTGAGCTTCCCCGAGCCGATCACGAGCAGCGAAAGCCGCTCCCAGACCTGAAAATTCGCCAGAACCCCGCCGACCGAATACGCCGACGAGTCGGTGAGCACCCGACCGCGCCGCCTGAGCTCGTCTCCGAGACGCTTTGTGACGTCGGACGGGCGTTCGTTCAATTGGCATTCAAATTTAGCCATTATTATCCTCCTTGTTCTTCGGATCAGTCGAATCACCTGTACCATCTGCCGAATCATAGCTGCTGTCACCATCGGAATTTGTGGAATCCTCTGATTTTTCAGGATCGTCTTTTTTCGATTCTTCAGGCGGAATATACTTCGGAACGTTCGGTTTTGACTTTTGCGGAACCTTTCCGGAGCTGAGTATCGGCTCTTCGTCAGTGTCGTAGACCTCCAGCCCGTCGTCGCCGTGACCGTAAATCAGCAGCGTGTGCTCATCTTTCTGATCCTGAACGCACCTTTTCAGCGTTTCGGGGTCAATTCCGATCATCCGAAGAAACGCCTGGAAATCGGCGTTCATGTCATCGTCGGTGTACGGCTCCTTTTCGCTGACCGGAATCCGTTCAGTGCCGTAATCATCGCCGAGATCATAGTCCTTCAGGTCAAAATCATCCTCCTCCGAAAAGACCGGAAGCTCCTCCACGTCAGGCTCTTCGTCGACCCGCATAGCCGAGTGGAGCGACTTCAGCGAGGGATCACTGTTGAGCCTTTGTGCAATATGCTCAAAAAGCGTCTCGCCCTCGCAGATGCCGTGGAGTACCTGCGAGATCGTCCCGACCCCGGGGGCGCAGACTTCTCGGTAGGCAATCAGCTTTACGCATGTAAAATCGGCTTTCTCAAGTGCTTCCGGTGGAATCATGAAGAGCATGCGACCGCGCTTTTTCGGAATTTCGAGCTGAAGCAGGAGGTCGTCAAACTCGACCGTCGCCGAAGCGTCATCGCCGAACCGCTCTGCCGGCGCGCCGATGAGCTCGGGCGAACCGCCGATATGGTTTTTCCGGCAGATGAAAAGGTTGTTGAACTCGTCGGGGTAGTCGCGCGCGACCCCCTCGAGAATCGTGCTGCTCTCCTCGACGATGCGGTCGTACATCTTGTCGGCGATCGTCGGGAGCATCGTGTCGCTCTTCGCGATAAGCGCCGCGCCGTTCGGCTCGGTGACATAACCGCCCTCCGGATCGGGAAACCACCTCACGCGGATGTCGGGGTGGCGTGCGCGCAGGAACGTGAAAGGCTTTGCGAACAGGCTGTCAAGATCGCGAGTCCAGAACTCGAGGACGCCCTTGATAGGCAGATTTGCAAACTTATTTTCCGCGTTGATCTCGGCGAAGTTGAGCTGGCAGATGAAGTCGAACCGCCTGCCCTTGCAGGACGGAAAGACCGTTCCGGGCGGGCAGTAGGGCGTGCCGCCGATCTTTGACGAGATGTCGGTGGTCTGCGTGATGCGGGTGTTGAGCGTGACGATCGACTGGCGGCAGCGCGCGAACAGAGGCGCGATCTGCTGGAAAGCCTCGTCGAACGGCGGACGGCTCGCCTCACCGGAGACGAAGAAGGTCGCTCCGAACGCGCGCGGCTTGTCGGTGTGGTCGAACGGAATAATGTCGTCGACGTCCTCGACGGCGCGGCAGTTCGTGATCGCGTTCAGGAAGATTTCCGCGAGCGAGCGCTTGTCGCTCAGGCTCTCGAAATAGTAGACCTCATCGCGGATTTGGACGACCGCGAGGCAGGAAAACACGCCGAATTCCTCGAGATCCCCGCGGATACCGACGCGGCAGACCGCGGTGTCGCCGCCGATGTCGCAGTCGGTCCACGAGTATCCGGGGCGCAGGAAATTCTCATTTATCCGCGCGTCGGGGCTGTAATCGATCATGACGCGGATGTGTTCGCGCCAGACCCGGCGGTCAGCTCCCTTGCCCTCGGTCTCGAACTTGTCGAAGACGATGTAGCGCCCGCGGATCTTTTCGTTCACGAACATTCCGCCGGGGAGCCTGAAGTTACGCAGATAGCTGCCGAAACCGTACTTGACGGTGTCGTTGAGGTAGCCGACCGGGTAATGCGGAAAAGTTTCGATGTGCGCGGCGAGTTCCAGCCCCTGCGCGAGGATCATGCCGGGGTCGAAGGCGAGCAGCATCCGCCTGTAGGCGCGCTTGAGGATCGGGAAGCTGCTGTCAGCTTCCAGCGCCTCGTTCATCATCAGTATGACATTTGTCTCGATGCCCTTTTGGGAGTCGCCGGGCAGCGCGCGCATGGCGATCCGCTCCTCCGAGATGTCGTTCCAGAGGAAGAAGTGAATGACCTTGATCTTGTCGCTGGCGACGTTCATCGATGGCGTGTTGCGGAAAAGCAGGCGGTAATCGGCGACCGCCTCGAAGCCGTAGACGCGGACCTCCTCCTTGAGCTTTCCGATGTTGAAGCGTCCGTACGGCGTGATTACCGAGCCGGGTTTTTCGATCGGCTCGAAGGTGTCGACGCTCCAGCCTATGTACGCCTGCATCCCGTCGAGGTCGTCGGCTTCGGCGAAGGCGAGCTGCTGGCGCATGTAGGTGTAGAAGAGCTGGCGGAGCTTCTCGAAATCGTGGTCGACCGGATAGGTCGCGAAATTGTCAGGCAGGTAAACCAACTCGCCGCCGACAAAGGCGCAGAGCTCCTCAGAGAGGCGCATCGCCTGCACATAGACACCCGCGCCGAGCAGCGAGGCGTCGAGCTCGCCGATGACGACCTCCTCGCCGTCGTCACCCGTCTCGAAATAGAGATTGAGCACGGTGATCGGGTTCAGGAAGATCGAGAAACCGTCCGCCTCAGCCGAGTAATCGAGCTTTCTGACGGTGCAGAACTCGATGATCTTGTCGTTTTTGTCGTCTGGAGTGCCGTTTATATGATATTTGAGGAAGACCTGGGTGATCTCGTCCTCGGGCGCGGGAATGTGATCGGCGAACGCGTCGTCGTGGTCGGCGTCGTCGAAGAAAGGATCGGGAGCGACCGGCTTCGCGCCGATTTCAAACGCGGCGCGGCGGAGCACACGTCCGGTTGACAGGGATTCGTCGGGCGGCAGACAGCAGACACCGCGGTTCTGATCGTAGCAGACGAACGAACCCTGGCAGTTCTCTTCCACGGAGATGCGCGCGGCGTTTGAAGACAGGCGGTCAGCGTTGAAATCAAAACCGGTAAATTCAATAATGTTACTCATCAATACCCCTTTGCTATTGTAGAATACGCGAATACACACATAAAATCGGAGTCGACGCGGCGGTCACAAACGTTCAACGACGCCCGAGATCAGCCGTTCGAATTTTGAGGCGATAGAGGCAGCGACTTCAACGACCTCATCCTCGGTGATAGCGGCTCCGGTGATTCCGGCAGCCATGTTGGTGACGCAGGAGACGCAGAGCACCTTGATGCCAAGCTGCGCGGCGAAGATATTTTCGGCGACGGTGGACATTCCGACGAGGTTCGCGCCGAGCAGCTTCAGAGCGCGGATCTCAGCGGGAGTCTCGTACTGCGGGCCGGACATGTAGGCGTAGACGCCGTCGCCGAGCTCAAATCCCTGCTCTTTCGCGACATCGTGCGCGAGCTTTATAAGATTTTTGTCGAATACCGACTGCATGTCGAAGAACCGTGCGCCGAACTCCTCGATGTTCGCGCCGCGAAGCGGGGACATAGGGGCGAGCTTGATCTGGTCGTTGACGCAGACGAGATCGCCGGGGCGGAGCGAACGACCGTCGTTGTAGCCGATTCCTCCGGCGGCGTTGGTGATGATCATCTTCGAGACGCCGAGCAGCTTGAAGACGCCGACCGGATAGGCGGTCTGCCACATTTCCCAGCCCTCGTAGTAGTGGAAGCGACCGTTCATCGCGAGTAGTTTTTTGCCGCTGAGCCTGCCGAAAACGAGCTCACCCTTCTGATAGGAGACGGTCGAGACAGGAAAATGGGGGATTTCGCGGTAAGGTATGACAACGCGATCCTCAAGTTTTTCGGCGAGATCGCCAAGTCCGGAGCCAAGAATTATCGCCGCGTCGGGCGTTTCGCCAATACGTGAAAGAATATAGTCCGCGCTCTCGCGGTAATCAGAAAAAACTGCTTTGTTCATTGTAATAACCTTTCTCTTTTTCGAATTTCATCATTATATTATATCATACTTTTTGCTGTTTGTAAAGGGGTTTGCGAGAAAATTCAGCTTTACGGAGGTCCGGGCTTTTCCGTGCGCAAGCGCACGAAAAAGACGGCGGCAGCTTGTTATTTACGCCGCCAGCAGAGCTGTCGTCATAAATAACAAGCTGTCGCCGTTGGCGAGCGGCTGCGCCGCTCGGCGCCGCGACCGCTGCGCGGTCGCGGCGCGCAGGCGGGCACTTACGTGCCCGTCCGCCTCGCTCACGAGGCGGATGGCGCTGCCGCGCCACCTGTCTGCCGCCGGACGCTGCGCGTCCGGCGGTACGCCGCGCGTGGACGCGCGGCGTCGTCGGCGCGGCAGCCAATTGTCATTTGTACAATTTACCCGATCGAATCGACCTGCCCGCAGAACAGAACCGAGCCGGTAGTCGAATCGACGACCGCCCAGACGAAGGGCTTGTCGAAAGACATCACGCGCGGCGGATCAGTCGGACCTATCGAGGTGCGCTTCACCGAAATGACGGTGGCAGCGGCAGCTTCCGTACCGTCCTCGTCGAGCTTCAGCTTAGCCTTTTGCAGAACCTGGCTGACAGCAAGCCCGGTCGTCCCCTCGCAAAGCCCGGTGAAATCCGCGTCCGCCGAGAAGATTTTGCCCATTCCGAGCGCGATCAGCGGGTCATTGAGCTCAAGCTTTGTCTCAAGCTCAAGCTTGGGGAGAGTCAGCGCGACACGTTCACCCTTCGAGGCATCCGCGAGCTTTCCGATCTCCGACGCGCCGTTAAGCCTGGAAATCAGCTCGGAATTCGTCGAATTGTCGGTTGGCATCAGCGCCACAAACTGCAAACGTCCGTCGTCATAAGGCAGAACGACACCCTCAAGCCCCTCGGCGTCGATGGTTTTCAGGTAGGAAGTCTTGTGCATCATCTCGGTCTTCGTCATTTTGCCCAAAGCGTCGGTGAAATACTCGGGATGCGTGCTATACTTGTCAAACGGATCAGCCCACTTCGCGTCCATGTAGATCGCGTTGATCAGCAGCATGACGACATCCGGAGTGATCTCGTCGAGCATATCCGGAATCATCCCGTTCGTCTTGTCGTTGATCCAGGCGTTGACGTCGCCGACCGAATTTGCAAGGACGGTGTTGAAGGTGTCCGCGGCGTAGTATTTGTTCAAAAAGTCAGAAAACTCGCCGCGAATCTTGTACTTTTTGTCTACCCATACAGAATTCGCGATCGAAAGCTTCGTGCTCCCCTCGGTCTTCGAGAGCGAATCAATCAGCAAACGCATGTCCGCTCCAACCTCGTCAGCCGACTTTAACCCCTCGCCCGAACCGATTCCAAGACACCCGAACGAATCAAGCGTCGAACCGCGTGCACCGCCCGAAACCATCGCGAGCGCAAGATATGCCGAAAGTGGCGAAAAAACATCGGCTTCCCCCGCGACCTCCGCCCAGATCCGCTCCGAAAAGCTGTCCGGCGCGGAAAAATCCTTCGGAACTTCGTCATTCTGACCAACATTGACGACCGGCTTCCCCGGTCTGCCCGGCAGCGTGACCGCCGACCCGCTCTGAGCCGCCAGCATCGCCGTCAGTAAAAGACCTGCCAAAATACTTGATTTCATAAACAATCCTCCTTCACGGACATGTAATTATTGAAGACATTAGTTTAGACGCGCGTTTTTCCAAAAAAGTTCCCAAAAATCAAAAAAAAATTATTTGTTAAATAGTCGCAAAGACTATTGCAAAATCAGCCAAAGTGTGGTATAATAAAGAATAAACTAAGCGCGTCCATACTTTCGGGACGCGTCAATTAATTCAAGAGAGGAATCATATGCTGTCAGCATTCAGAAATTTCGCACTCACTTTCCTGATAGCGGCGCTGATTTTCGGCTCGATAGCGTATTTCGTGGTCGGATTCGTGCTCGACACGGTCGAGGCGACGATCGAACCGTCCGACGATCCGGCGGAAACCAAACCGCTCGACCTTACATATGCCGAAACCACCGAGCCGCCGTCCGACACAACTCAGCCGGATGACCCGCCGGATGAGGAAATAAATGGAAATACCTTCAACATTCTCCTCGTCGGAACTGATTACCAGCCCGAATTATTCGATGATTATAACTACGAGGACACCTGGAAAGGCAGCGGCTTCCCGGACAGACATTCGCGCAAATGGGGCGCGGACATGCTGATTCTGCTCCGCGTCGACAAGGAAAACCGCAAATTCATCTTCTGCGCGATCCCGCGCAACACGCGCGTGCAGGTCGATGGCATCTACACGCAGCTCGGCGACGTCCTCCCAGACAAGGGCATCGAATTCCTCTGCGGAAAAGTGACCGGACTGACCGGACTTCAGATAAATTACTACGCGACGCTCGACGTCGGGTCGATCGCGGCGTGCGTCGACGCGG
This sequence comes from uncultured Eubacteriales bacterium, assembly GCA_934477985.1. Lineage (GTDB taxonomy): Bacteria > Bacillota > Clostridia > Oscillospirales > CAG-272 > Flemingiibacterium. The sequence goes on along the minus strand of CAKSOR010000050.1, from coordinate 2,978 downwards.
TCGGCGGCGTCAGCTACTACGTCCCTGAGGATATGACCTACTCCGACCCCGATCAGGAGCTCGAAATCGACCTGAAAAAAGGCACTCAGACGATCGACGGCAAGAAAGCAATGCAGCTCCTGCGCTACGCGGGCGGCGGATCATACGCGCGAATGAAAACAGCGGTCGACTTTTTACAAAAAATGATCGCAAAGTTTACAAACGTGACATATCTTTCAAAAGCGCCCGACCTCTACAAGTCATTAACCCGCTACATAAAGACGGATTTCTCGGCGGACGACCTCTTGAACAACCTCGATCTGATCTTCGCCTACACGAAATTCGAGTCGACAACGCTGACCTACCCGGGCTCGGACAAGACCTACGACGGAATTTCCTATTTTGAACCGTCTGTCTCTGGCGCTATGACCATGTTCGACAGCTACAAACAGGCACAAAAATAAACATTTTGTAAATTTTTATCTTCAAAGGAGATATTAAATAATGAAAAATACCGAAAAAACGATGGATAAAATCGTCGCGCTGTGCAAAACCCGCGGTTTCGTCTTCCCCGGAAGCGAAATTTACGGCGGACTTGCCAACACCTGGGACTACGGTCCGCTCGGAGTTGAGCTGAAAAACAATGTCAAGCGCGCTTGGTGGAAGAAATTCGTCCAGGAGAACCCCTACAACGTCGGACTCGACGCGGCAATCCTGATGAACCCCGAGGTCTGGGTGGCGTCGGGACACGTCGCGACCTTCAACGATCCGCTGATCGACTGCAAGGCCTGCAAGATGCGCCACCGCGCCGACAAGCTCGTTGAACAGTATGTTCACGACAACAATATTACAGATGTAAATGTTGAGGCGATGGACGGCGAGGCGCTTCTCGCGTACATCCGTGAGAATCACGTTCCCTGCCCCGGCTGCGGCAAGTCGGACTTCACCGACATCCGCAAGTTCAACCTGATGTTCAAGACTCACCAGGGCGTCACCGAGGATTCGTCGAGCGAAGTTTACCTCCGCCCCGAGACCGCGCAGGGCATATTCGTCAATTTCCCGGCAATTCAGCGTACCACCCGCCGCAAGCTGCCGTTCGGCGTCTGCCAGGTCGGCAAATCGTTCAGAAACGAAATCACCCCCGGCAACTTCATTTTCCGTATCCGCGAGTTCGAGCAGATGGAGCTCGAGTTCTTCTGCAAGCCGGACACCGACCTCGAGTGGTTCCAGTACTGGAGAAGCTACTGCCACAACTGGCTGAAGAGTCTCAACGTCAAGGACGAGAACCTCCGCCTCCGCGACCACGAGCCCGAGGAACTGTCGTTCTACTCGAAGGCAACTACAGATTTCGAATATCTCTTCCCGTTCGGCTGGGGCGAGCTCTGGGGCGTCGCTGACCGCACGAACTACGACCTCACGCAGCACCAGGAGCATTCGGGTCAGGATCTCACATACTTCGACCCCGAAACTAACGAGCATTACATCCCCTATGTTGTCGAGCCGTCGCTCGGCGCGGACCGTATGACGCTCGCGCTGCTCGTCGAGGCATACGACGAGGAAGTAATCGACGCCGAAAAGAACGACGTCCGCGTTGTAATGCACTTCCACCCGGCAATCGCGCCGTTCAAGGTGGCTGTACTTCCGCTTTCGAAGAAGCTCTCGCCCGAGGCAACCGAGGTCTACACTCAGCTCTCGAAGGATTTCATGACCGATTTCGACGAAACCGGCTCAATCGGTAAGCGTTACCGCCGCGAGGACGAGATCGGAACTCCGTTCTGCGTCACCTACGACTTCGATTCGAAGGAAGACAACTGCGTAACCGTCCGCGACCGCGACTCGATGGAGCAGGTTCGCGTCCCGATCTCCGAGCTGAACGCCTACATCGCCGAGCGCGTAAGATTTTAATTGTCAGGGGCGGAACAACTTAAAAAAATTGTTCCGCCAAATGGTTAATATAGAAAAGTGTTACATTTAAAGTAACACTTTTCTTTTTGTAACATTTCGTGCTTGTTATAGCATGTGAGCAAATAGCAAATCCAGCTAAACCCATTTTTACCAACTTAATCCAGAAGACAAGACAAAATAATGCTTAAAGCTTTGGAGGGGAGGTGGGGGTCAAGGGGGCGGAGGGGCACTTTTCTCGAAAAGTGTCCCTCCGCCCCCTTGCATCATTAAATCAAGCTACATACTTAAGCCAATGCCCGGTGCGGATTCGGGTTATGAAGCATGCGCCGCGGAAAATCCAGTCGAAGATCATCGCGATCCAGACGCCGATGATGCCGAAGCCGAGCCGCACGCCAATAATCCATGTGAAGAAAATGCGGAAAAAGATCATTGAAAAGATCGAAATGAACATGGTGAATTTAACATCCTGCGCGGCGCGGAGAGCGTTCGGCAGTACAAACGACGGCGGCCAGAGAAGAATCGCGAAACCGTCATGCAGAAGTATCAGCGTCGAAGCGAGCTCAAGCGCCTCAGGCGAAACCGAATAGAGCTTTAACGTCAACGGCAGCGTCGTGAGTATCACAATATTCAAAATTGCCATAGAAAGAAAAGCGATTTTCAGTAATTTTTGCTCATATTTTCGGGCTTCCTCAAAATTTCCGGCGCCAATCGCCTGACCTACAACTGTAATAGTTGCGAGCCCAAGCGCTTGCCCGGGAATAACACCGAACGCGTCGAGATTGTTCGCGACAGCGTTCGCGGCGACCTGAACCGTGCCGAAACCGGCGATCATCGAGATGACAAGAATCCGTCCGAGCTGAAAAACGCTGTTTTCGAGACTTCCTGGAACACCGATTCTGAGAATTCGCTTGATAGTATTGAACTCAGGAAGTTTAAATTCACTGAATCGTATGTAGATTTGCTCATTTTTATTGCGAATAATCACAAGCAACATGACCATTCCGAACAACCTCGAGAAGGTCGACGACCAAGCCGCGCCCGCGACGCCCATGTTCACGCCATAAATCAGTATCGCGTTGCCAATGATATTGAGC
>CAKSOR010000049.1 GCA_934477985.1 uncultured Eubacteriales bacterium | reverse complement strand
GTCTGACATCGGCAGGCGCGTAAACGCTCAGCAGTATTACCGCGAAGACATTGAAGAGCACAACGACGAACGGCAGAACCATCGAAATTGTCGCCGCTCCTACCTCGCCGAACATACTCGTCGCGAGCGTGATTCCGAGAATCGCGGCATTCGAGCGGTAAACTCCCTGAATGAACGCGCCGCGCTTCGCGTTGTCCTTTACGAATATCGGAAGAATCAGGCAGGGCAGGATGAAAGTCACAACAACCATCGCGGCACAGAAGATTATGAGCCGGACATCCAGCGTGTCGCCCGCGTCAGCCGTCGCGATGTCGATGAAAAGCAGCGCCGGGAGCGCTAATTTGAAGACCAGCTTGTCGCAGATCGCGATGAAACCGGCGTCTATGAACCCTCTTTTTTTCATTAAAACGCCGAGGAGGACGATTATGAAGATCGGCGCGATGATGTTCAGGCTGTACAGAAAGCTTTCGAGCATAATAGTTTCCTCGTTTCAGTCATTTCAGAAAATCCGGAAGGAATTCCTTTGCGACCGCCTTTGTGACGAATCCCTTCGCCGTGTCGACCGTGAAGGTCTTGAGCTTGCCGAATTTGACGGTTCCGTGCGCGGCGGCGAGCTCCGGCGTGTAATCCTTCAGAAGATAGATCTGGAAGCTGAGCCGCTCGGAGTCGTACTGGACGACGACGGGATTCATTATCGGATTCTCGATTTTGACCTCGCCGTCCTTTTTGACTATGTCAAAGGTCATTATTCCGCCGACCAGATTTATCGAATCATACTGCGCGTTGAGAAAATTTCCGAGGGAATAGATCACAAGCGTCTTGTTGCCGTTCTTTCCGGTCTGCCACTCGACCGGCTGAATCGTATGCGAGTGCATGCCCAGAATCACGTCCGCGCCGGCGTCGGTTATCGTCTTCGCCAGCGACTTCTGTTCATCAGTTACAACCGTCGAACCGTCAGTTCCCCAGTGCATCACGCAGATCGTGACGTCGGCGAGCGTCTTTGCCTTCGTGACCATGCGTACAATCTCGTCGGAATCGATGAGCGGGATGTGTATCTTGCTCGAAGCCGGCAATTTCATGTCGTTCAGTCCATAAGTATACGAGACGAACGCGATTTTTATGCCGTTTTTCTCGACGACGCGGATGTTCTCATAGTCGTCGTCATCGTAGTAACCGCCGAGCAGCGTCACCGGCTGGGAGTTCCAAAAGTCGATGCTGCCCTTCAGCCCGGCTTCTTTTTTGTCGAGCATATGATTTGTCGCGATATTTACAATATCGAATCCGACCTCGACAAGCGCTTTTCCGGCAGCCTGCGGACCGTTGAAATTCGGGTAGCCCGAGATTCCGAGCTCATCGCCGCCAAGCGGGGTCTCCTGATTGACGAAAGCGAGGTCAGCCGACGAAATGAATTCCTTCACGCCGTCGTACATGCTGACGAAATTGTATTTTTCGTCCTTCTTGGCGCGCTTTGCCGCGTCAACATAGACCTGACCGTGGATTATATTGTCGCCCGCCGCGAGGAAAGAAACGCGCGATTCTGTCGGCTCGACCGGCTCGGTCACCGGCTGAGCCGCCGTAGTGTCGGCGGTCGTAATGTCAGATTTTGCCGTGGCGTGAGTGTCGTCCTCAAAACCGGGCGCGACAACGCGGGTGACATCAGGATCGAGCCAATCGGGCTGATTTGTGTCGTTCGTATGAGCAGGAGTTCCGCATCCGGCGCAGAGAATCAGCGACATTCCCATCGCGACCACCGCGAGAAATTTCTTGAATCTCATCCCGGCGAACCGGCTTTCCCATGCTCGCAGGGCGAGTTGAAGAAGCCGTTGAGGTCAACCCACAGCTTCCCGTTTTTCTCGATGAAACCGAGACTTTTCGCGAAATCAGCCGATGTCTCGGCGACCGCGGTACTGTCGAGCCAACACTCGTGAACGCCGTGAAGGTCGATTATGTTCATCGTCTGGCGACCCATTATGAAGAGCGCGTCGAGATCGTCAGTTCCCTTCGCGCGGACAAGATCGATGATGTGCGCGCCGCCCGCCATCGGCTTGAACTGGCAGATTCCGACGAGTTTTTCATCGACCCAGGCGGCGTAACAGAGCGCGTCGGGCTCGTATGAGACTCCGCACTCAGCACAGAATTTGTCCTGGTCGGTTTTTTCCTGTACGGGTTTGATTATAAGCATAAATTTATTCCTTTATGTTCTTCAGGTACTCGACCTGAGTTTTTGTCAGATGTCGGTAATCGCCCGGCTTGAGATTCCCGAGCTTTATGTCGCCGATCGCCACGCGCGTGAGCTTTATCACCTCGAGCCCGCATTTTTCGCACATCTTGCGAATCTGGCGGTTTCTGCCCTCGTATAGCTCCATGCGCAGAGTAGTCGTCTCATGGCGCGGGTCGTTTTTCATTGTCAGAATCGAGGTTTCGACCGGCTGAATATCGTAATCGTCGATCTTCATCGGCGACGAGAGCTTCTTTATCGTGTCGCGTTCAACCTTTCCCTCGACCTCGACGTTGTAAATTTTTGGTATCTCGTGGCGCGGATGCGTAAGCTTGTTGGTCAGGTCGCCGTCGTTGGTCAGCAGAAGCAGCCCGTCCGAGTCCATGTCAAGCCGTCCGACCGGGTAAATGCGCTCCTCTATGTCCGAAACGAGATCGAGCACCGTTTTGCGCCCGCGCTCATCGCTCGCCGTCGTGACATATCCGCGCGGCTTGTTCAGCATTATGTAGACGAATTTTTTGAAGCCCTTCCCGACGATTCTACCGTCATACCTGACCTCGTCGGTTTCCGGATCGACCTTCTGCCCGATCATGGCGGGCGTGCCGTTGACAAACACACGCCCGGCGGCGATTTCCTTTTCGGCGGCGCGGCGGCTCATGATTCCGGCGTCAGCCATTAGTTTTTGAATGCGTAATTCTTCCATATTATGTAATTCAGAGGGGCAAAGCTGCCCCTCGTTGTGTTCCAAAGGAAACACCGAATTGTTCAATGTTTTCCTAATCGAATATTTTCTCAAGCAGCCCCTGCTTGTAGATGATCCGCTCGGCGGTCTCGCACGCGACAACCGGCACTTCGCCGAGCACCGCGCCGTCCGCCTCGAACACTATCCGACCGACGACCTGTCCTTCGCTGACCGGCGCCCAGAGATAGTGCGGCAGCTCGACCCGCCACCTGACCTCGGGCGTGTCCTTTGGGACGCAGACAGTCAGCCCGCCCGCGTTTTTCACCGTGACTTCGTTCTTCTCGCAGCCGATGCAGGGCAGAATCGTGACCGATTCACCGTCTCTTATCAGCTCGCGCGCCTCGAGCGTGCCGAAGCCGCAGTCGAGCATCGCGCGGTGGTCGTTCCAGTCGTCTGGGGCGTCGAGCGTCACCGCCACAAGTGTAACTCCGTCGCGCTCAGCCGCTGAAACAAGACAGCGACCGCTGCGCTTGGTGTAACCGGTCTTGACGCCGATCGCCCCGTCATAGAGCTTGAGCATTTTGTTGTGGTTGAGCAGATAGCGCGGCTCGTTTCCGACCGTGATTGAATGCTTATAAGTCGAAACTATCTCGCGGAAACGCTGATTTTGCAGCGCGTAAACCGCCAATTTCGCGAGATCACGCGCCGTAGTGTAATGATCTTCGTTGTCGAGTCCGTGCGGGTTCGTGAAATGCGTGTCCGAGAGTCCGAGCTTAGCGGCTTTCGCGTTCATCAGCCCGGCAAAGCCATCGACTGAACCGGCGACTTCGATCGCGATAGCCGCCGCGGCGTCGTTCGCGCTCTCGAGCATCAGCGCCCAGACGAGATCGTCGAGCGTCAGGTGATCGCCGGTTTTGAGATAGACTGAAGAGCCTTCGACTCCGACCGCCTCGCCAGAGACCGAGACCTCGCGCGCGGTGTCACCTGCCTCCAAAGCGACAAGCGCCGTCATTATCTTTGTCGTGCTTGCCATCGGTCGGCGGGTATCGGCGTCCTTTTCGAAGACCACCCGCCCGGTCGACGCCTCGACGACGATAGCCGAGCCGGCGCTGACCGCGACCGCCGAAACCGGCTGGACAAATATCATCGCAGCTAAAAGTAAAATAATTGTTAATTTTATGCGCATAAAAGCACCTCCGTGAAAATCTCATAAAAGAGTTTTCCACAGAAATCGGTGCTTGATACGCGAGAAAATCCGGCTTACTCGGCAGGCTTTTCCTCAGTTTCGGGAGCTTCGGGCTCGTCCTTCTTCTTTTTGAAGATGGCGGCAATCTTCGAGATTACGTCAGGCGAGCGCTCGATGAGATTCGAGATCGACTCGATCTTGTCGTTGCCCGGAGCGGCTTCACCGACATTCAGCAGCGTGACGTTTCCGTCTGGCGCGACGACTAAGAATCCGACCGGATTGACCGTGACGCCCGTTCCGCCGCCTCCGCCAAAGTTGGTCTGGAGCGGAGTTGGCTTCTGATTCGCGTCGGCGACCCGCTTCATGTTCTTTCCGAGGTAATCGAGTCCGCCAGAGGCGAAGCCGACCATGACTTTCGAGACCGGGATAATCGTCGTTCCAGCAGGAGTTGTGATCGGAGTGCCGATGATCGTGTTCGCGTCGACGACCTGCCTGATCTCCTCAAGCGATGCCTGGATGATCTCTGTGAGCTTGTTTTCTGCCATTTTTATATCTCCTTTTCTTCTTCATCGTTTTTCAAAAATTCTACTCCGGCACGTATCGCCATGTCGAAGAGCTGCCATATCATGAACGAAAACCGCAGGTCAATCTGCGCCCTCGGCTTCTCCGCGAGGAAATCCGGCTCAACGATCAGTTCGCTCTTCCGGGTAGTTTTCAGCGTTCCCGACGAGACGAGCAGCGCGTAGAGGTTCTGCACCGCGCCGATAACGATGCCGTAAAGCATTGCCGTCTGCGCCGCGTCGCCGGTCGCGATGATTATGTTGAACTTGCGAAGGTCGATCCGAAGGTGCTTTCCGAAGCGCTTCAGGAAGACTCCGGCGACTCTTGTCAGCTTCCTGATAAGCGCCGGGATGTCGCGCTTTTCGGGCTCTTCATTATCAATATGTCCGGAAGGCTTTTTTTTGGAGGGTTTCTTTTTTTGCGCCTTCTGAGCTTTTTTCTCAGCTGCGCGCCTTTCCTTCTCTTCCCGCTTACGAATGCTCTCTGACGTGAAATCCTTCAGCCTGAGCTTCTTTTCCTTTGCCGGAAATATCCGGATTTTAATGAATCCGACACCCGCGGCGAGCGAAAGATCATCGCCCGCGGTTATCCTCACCGAGACGCGCAGGCAGAGGATCGCCGCTATTATTATCGCCGCTATCAGAAATCCCATGCCATCGCCTCAGCCTTCATCAAAAATTTACAATTATTTGCTCTCGGTCGTGTCGACTATTCCGAACAACTCGACCGGCGGCAGCTCGGAAATATTTGTCAGTCCGAATACACGCAGAAAATCGTCGGTCGTCCGATAGAGCGACGGATGTCCCGGCGCGTCGAGCCTTCCGCAGACCTCGATCAGCTTTTTGTCGACTAAATTATTGACCGCGTAGGACGAATCCATGCCGCGTATCTGCTCGACATACGAGCGCGTGACCGGTTGGTGGTAGGCGACTATCGCGAGCGTCTCCATCGAGCTTCGCGAGAGATTTCCCCCGCGGCGGACGCCGAGCACGTCGCGTATCTGGTCGATGAACTCCTCTTTCGTGCAGAGCTGGCAGGAGTCGGAAAAGACGAGCAGCTTTATTCCACGCTGCGAATAGTCGTCCTGCATGCTCTCTGCGAGGATCTTCACCTCGGCGGGGTCAATGCCGAGCGCGGGCGCCAATTTCTCATACGCGACCGGGTAACCGGCGGCGAAAAGTATCGCCTCGAGCGCGGGTTTCAGATTGTCAGTTTCCACTCACCATAACTTCCTTTCTGTCGCGGTTGAGCGTCACCGCGTAGTCATGAGGTCCTTCGTCAAAGCTGTACTCGCCGACCGGGCGGAGCGTGACGCGGTTCTTCTTGATGAGCTCTAGCACCGCCAAAAATGTGGCGATGAGCTCGCTTTTGGTCTCGGCGGTCAGCAGAATCGACGTGTACAGCGTCTCGCCGTGCTTCACAAGATAGCGGATGACGCCGAAAATCTTCCCGGCGACCGGGACTATCGGCGCGCGGAGTATCTTCTCGAACGGCTGTTCGGCAAGCGTTTTGTTGATCTTCTCGACCTGCGTCTTGTCAAGCGCGCGCATGACTCCTAGCATCGCGCGGCGGAGCGCCTCAGCCGACTGAGGCTCAAGCCGACCGTTGTCGGGCTTCACCTCGTCGGTGTCCTTGGCGAGCCGCCCGGAATAGTCCTCGAACTGCGCCGTCAGGTACTCGGCGGCGGCTTTCATGCGGCTGTACTCGGCGAGCGCCTCGGCGAGCTTCGCGCGCGGGTCTTCGTCGGATTCGGGCTTCGGGAGCAGCATTCTGCTCTTGATCAGCATCAGCTCGCTCGCCATGACGATGAACTCGCCCGCGACCTCCATGTCCATCCGGCGCATCTCGTCGATGTACTCCATATACTGCTCAAAGATCAGCGCGATCGGGATGTCGGTGATCTGCACCTTGTTCTTCTCGATCAGCCTTAATAAAAGGTCGAGCGGACCTTCGAAGACCTCTAACTTATAGGAAGGATTTTCCATCAGCGGATGACCCTCGTGATCAGCCAGAGCATGCCGTCCGAAACCGCGCCCGACGCGACCGAGAGCGGTTTGTCGAGCACTCCGACCGCGAGCAGCACCATCAGCGCGAGCGAGATGTAGCGCTCATATTTCATGACGCCGAAATATGCCTTGTCCGGCAGGAATGAATAGAGCACCCGCGAGCCGTCGAGCGGCGGTACGGGTATGAAATTGAACAGCGCGAGCGTCAGGTTCATGTAGTGGAAATTCCAGACAAACTGCACAAACGCGACAATGAGATTATACTGAAATTCAGTGCTTACGGAAATTTTTCCACCGTTCACGAGTCTCGCGAGGATGACGTAGGGGATCATTATGACGAACGCGAGCAGAAAGTTCGCGATCGGTCCGGCAAGTCCGGTGAGAGCCATGTCGCGCTTTGGATGCTTGAAATTTCTGGTGTCGACCGGGACGGGTCTAGCCCATCCGAAGCCGAAGAAAAGCATGCAGATGAAGCCGATCGGGTCGAGATGCGCGAGCGGGTTAAGTGAGAGCCGTCCGCTCTCCTTTGCAGTCTTGTCGCCGAGCCTCATCGCCATCCAACCGTGCGCGAATTCGTGGAAGGTCAGCGAGATGAGAACTATTACAAGTGTCGTCAGAACCGTTATCGCGCTCTGACCGAGGTTTGAAAGATCAAGTTCTCTGAGCATCACAGCACCCCGAGCATCGCCTTCAGGCAATCGTCCCTGCCCTCTCCGCTGAGCGCCGAGAACGGAACAATCGCCGTTCCGGGCTTCACGAGCGGGTGGGCGACAAGCGCCTCAAGCGCCGCCTTGCGGTCGGTCTTGTTGAGCTTGTCGATCTTTGTCGCAATTATAATGTAAGGAATATTGCTCTGGTCGAGGAAGTCGAGCATCATCTCGTCGTCGGCGGTCGGACCGACCTTGAGGTCGATCAGCTGCGCGACGGCTTTCATCTGCCCCGACGTGAAATACGCGTCGGTCAGCTTCGACCACTTCTCCTTGTCAGCCGGAGCGCGCTTGGCGAACCCGTAGCCAGGCAGGTCGACGATATAGAGCTTTTTGTCGATGAGGTAGAAGTTTATCGTTATCGTCTTTCCGGGCGAGCCCGAGACTCTCGCGAGGCTCTTGCGCCCGACCAGCTTGTTGAGAAGCGAGCTCTTGCCGACGTTCGAGCGACCCGATAGCGCGATCTGCGCGAGTCCGTCGCGCGGGAACTGCTTTTCGAACCCCGCGGTCATCGTGAGCTCGCAGTTGTTGAAATTGATCATGATATACCTTTCTTGGGACAGGCTGAATTATCGGTGTTTTCACGTGAAAAACACCTTAAATCAGCGTTTCCCCTGTCAGCGGGCAAAAGCCCTGTCGGAAAGCGTCTCAGTGTCCGACGACCGACGTCACCGGGACTGGCTCGATGTTCGCGAACTCGGGGATTATCCCGACCGCCTCGACCGGGCGCACAAGCGCGTTCTCAAGCACCTCGTCTGCCGTCTTCACCGGAACGAACTCAAGCGTTTCGCGCACAATCGGATCGATCTCCTCGAGGTCGGGGAGATTCTCCTCGGGGATGAGCACGGTTTTCACGCCCGCCGAATATGCCGCGAGCGTCTTTTCGCGCAGTCCGCCTATCGCTAAGACTCTTCCGCGGAGCGTCACCTCGCCGGTCATCGCGATGTCGCGTCTGACCGGATAGCCCGACAGAGCGCTCGCGATTGCCGTCACCATCGTGACTCCGGCGGACGGTCCGTCCTTCGGGACAGCGCCCTCGGGCACATGGATATGTATATCGGTATTTTTGTAGAAGTCCTCGTCGATTCCGAGCGTCTTCGCCCTCGAACGGACGAACGACAGCGCGATCTTCGCCGATTCCTTCATGACCTCGCCGAGCTTTCCGGTCAGCTCGAGCTTTCCGGTGCCCTTGAAGGTCAGCACCTCGAGCCTGAGCATGTCGCCGCCGACCGAGGTGTAGGCGAGTCCGTTGACGACGCCGATCTGATCCTCGTCGAAGATGTGGTCGGGGCGCAGCTTGCGCGGTCCGAGATAGCCCGCGATGTCGGACGCCGTGATGCTGACCGACTTCATCTCAGGGTTCTCGACGAGCTTCTTAGCGGCTTTGCGGCAGAGCGAGGCAATCTGTCTCTCGAGATTACGGACGCCCGCCTCGCGCGTGTAGAAGTCGATGAGCTCGAGCACCGCGTCGTCGCTGAGTCTGAACTGCCGCTTGTTGAGCCCGCAACTCTTCGCCTGCTTCGCGATCATGTGGTTCTTGGCGATTGAGAGCTTTTCGTGGCGCGTGTAGGTCTTCATCTCGATGACCTCCATGCGGTCGATCAGCGGGCGCGGCACGGTCTCAAGCGTGTTCGCCGTCGCGATGAACATGCACTCCGAAAGGTCGATCGGAAGCTCCATATAGTGGTCGCGGAACGCCTTGTTCTGCTCGGGGTCGAGCACCTCGAGGAGCGCCGACGACGGGTCGCCGTTGACGCTCTGCGAGAGCTTGTCAATCTCGTCGAGCAGGACGACCGGGTTGCGCGTGCCCGCCTGTGTGAGCGCGGTTGTGATGCGCCCGGGCATCGCGCCGACGTAGGTCTTGCGGTGACCGCGTATCTCAGCCTCGTCGCGCACTCCGCCGAGCGAGACGCGGACATACTTTCGTCCGGTCGCGCGGGCGATCGACGCGCCTATAGAGGTCTTGCCGACGCCGGGAGGTCCGACTAAGCAGATTATCTGGGTTTTGAGGTTCGGCGTGAGCTGTCTCACCGCCAGAAACTCGAGAATACGCTCCTTGACCTTCTCAAGCCCGTCGTGATCCTCATCGAGGATCTTCTTGGCGCGGGCGATGTCGTTGCGATCCTTCGAGAGCTTCGTCCAGGGGAACTCGAGGCAGGTGTCAAGCCAGTTTCTCGAGACCGATGACTCAGCCGAGCCGAAGGGATTCTTCGCCATCCGCCCGACCTCCTTCAGGAGCTTTTCCTCAACCTCTGACGGCAGCTTCGCGTCGATCACACGCTTTCTGTACTCGTCGACCTCGGAGTTTGTCTGTTCGCCCTCGCCGAGCTCGTCCTTGAGCGCCTTGAGCTCCTCACGCATTATGTATTCGCGCTGGTTGCGATTCAGACGCTCCTGCACCTTCGAGTGGATCATCATCTCGGTCTCGAGGAGCTGCTGTTCGTCGTACATCATCGCGATGACCGTCTGTATGCGCTTCTGCGGGTCGGCGGCTTCGAGCACCTTTTGCTTATCACCGGCACGCACGAGCACGTGGCAGGCGATGAAATCAGCTAAAAGCCCAATGCTGGTTATCGACCTGACCGCTGCCGCGACATCGTTCGAGAGCTTCGGCATGAACGCGGTCAGCTTCTCAAACGCCGCGACCGCCTCGCGCATGTAAGCCTCACCGCGCAGTCCGCCGTTGTCAGCGGCGTGAGTCCACTTGACGAGCAGATCGGCGGTCATCAGGTCGCCATTGATCTGATAGGACGAGGCGGTGGCGCGGTTGACGCCCTCGATTACAATCCGGCGGGACTTTTCGCTCATGCGGATAGTCTGCTTGATCTTGGCGATACAGCCGACCTCAAGAAGGTTCTCGGCGGTCGGACGGTCGGAATTGTCCTTCTGCATGACGAAAAAGACCAGTCCGTTGACTTTCGCGGCGTCGATAGCCGCCATTCCGATGGCGCCGCTGATCTCGATGCTCATCGAATTCTGCGGGAAGACAACTATCCCGCGCAGGGGTACGACCGGAAGCGAAGTCCGGTCGATCTTTTCTATATAATCCGGCATATTTATTTTCTCCAGGAAACAGCGGCGCGTTTTTCCGCCGCGTATTTTTTTCTTATTGATATATTATACCACATCGGAAGACTTTTTTCTACTGTATTCGGTCAATTTTTAAGAATATTTAATACTCTGTCAACATTTGTCCGGAGACAGGAAAAAACGGTCTCGCGCGCAGATATCATGAGATTGATATTCCGTAAGACCGTTGATTCTTGTTATAAGGCTGACAGTGGGAATTGTATTTCCCTTGCCGATCAGCATATAATATTATACCTCATATGGAGCGATTTGTAAATAGGCATCTTTCCGAATTTCACGGCAAAATTTCATATATTTTTGTCTTTTATGTCGAATGCCGTTCCGAACGGGTTCAGAAAGACCCTTTCGGGCTCGCGAGCCGGTCTCAGAACGACCGTAAGCGGGGCTTTTTGCTTTTCACCCGGAAGCGCCACCGGATAGAGCGGGATGTTGGCTTTCAATCTGACACCTCTTTCCGCGGGGAAATTCCCCAAAGACAGTTTATTCAGACGCCCGCCGGTCTGTCACAGCTTCGCGCGCTTCCAGACGCCGGACGCGTAGAACGAGAGCGAAAGTATCGTTCCGATTGTCCATCCGACCGGCCACGAGCACCAGATACCGACCGAGCCGAAGAGCTTAGCGA
>CAKSOR010000048.1 GCA_934477985.1 uncultured Eubacteriales bacterium | reverse complement strand
ACTCGGGCGATGAGTGGGAGACCTACACGGTTGACCTCACAGAACTCCCGCAGTGGAAGGGCAGGATAAAGAAGCTCCGCTTTGACCCCTTCAACGCGGTGGGACACATTGACGTCGACTATATAAGATTCATCGAAGAATAAACCTCAAAAGGTCCTTCCGGGAAAGTAACCGGAAGGATCTTTTTAAGGCAATACCGCATAATTCTAAGTGCGCAGATGCGCACGACTTGCTTCGCAAGTCGTCGAATTATTTCGTCAGACTAAACAAAGAATTCGACCAGTTGCGACGCAACTGGTGCGTGGTAGGTCCCACGTCAAGAATTTTTGTGACGTATGACGGAAAAGATGCAAGCAGATGCGTGCTTAAGGCGCAAGCCGTGAATTATGCGGTATCGCCTACACATACAGTATAATTATAACCTATTTGCGCCGCTTTGTCAAGTGCAATTATTCACAAAAAATTCGCGCGGTAAGCCGAAAAACAGCATACCGCGCGAAGCTTCACGCTCTCGGCGCTAAGACAAGCTCGGCGTTCTCCTTTATCGAGTCGAGCTCAGCCTCCGGGACGAAGACGAATTCCGGCGCTTTTTCGCCCGGGCACGCCTCGAAGACCTCGATCGTGTTCTCGGTCTTCATGATCGAGCCGGGAATATAAAGCGTGTCCTGCGGTCCGATCGCGTGGTAGCGCCCGATGTTGAAGCCGTTGATCAGCACAAATCCGCGCGCCGCGCCGCCGACCCGGAATTTTAAGAAAGCGTCCTTCCCTTCCTCAGCCGCAAATCTTCCACCAAAGAAGCACGCGCCCGGCAGCTCGTCGCTCTCCGCAAGCGCCTCCCTGACCTTTCCGGGGCGCATCGGGAGCGTGTAAATGTCGAAATTCGTCACGATGCCCTGGTTGTACATCAGCCCGCCGCCGGGGTTGACGACGTCGAGCCGCACCGTTCCGACGATGCCCTTGAAGTCGTCAAGCATACGATAGCCGTAGTTTATCCGCCCCATGTTCTCGACTAAAATGTCGAGCCTGACGTCGCGCTCACACCTGAACTCAACCGGCTGGCAGTCACGGTCGCGGAAATATGTCCCGCGACGCTCGCCGTCGATACAGATGTCGGCACGGTCGTGCAGTCCGTCTATACGCAGTCTGAAGGTCGCGTCAGGATCAGTTTTCTTTATTACCGTAGAATAAAGTATGTAGCCGTAGTCCTGACCGAGCGATTCCATCGTCTTCGTACCGCCGGAACGCACCTTTTTGTCGGAGACGACATCGAGCGAACCGAAAAGCGAACGCCTTCTGTCGAAAATCGGCGCTTTTGGCACCTGCACCGTCGGCTTTTCGGGAATCTCCGGGAGCTCGCTCTCGTCGATTCCGCGGTACTCCGCCAGAACCTTCCGGCATGCGTAATATTTCGCGGTCGGAGTTCCGTCCTCGCTGACCGGCGCGTCGACGTCGTAGCTCGTCGCGAAGGGAATATAGCGCTTCTTCGCACCGCGGACATCGGCGCGAAAGGTCGCGTCGAGCGCTCCGTTGAAGAATCCGAAATTAGTTCCGCCGCAGAACATGTAGAAGTTCACAAAAGCCCCTGCTTCAAGCGCCTCACGGTAGTTTTTCGCTACCGTCTCGGGCGTCTGGCGAGGGAAAACTCCGCCCCACTGCTGCGCGCAGCCTGCCCAGAATTCCGAAACGAGCGGCGGAAAGCCGGTCTGAAAGCGCCTGACCGACTCTATCGCGCCCGGCACGCCCGAGCGCAGGTCGACGCCCGACCAGATCTCCGGAAATCCGCCGAAGACCTGCTTGTACATATCCGGTCCGCCCGCGGTGTAGAGCGGCACGTCGATGCCAGCTTCTCTATAGATATCGACAATCTCACGCAGGTAATCGAGATCCATGCCGAAGCTGCCGTACTCGTTCTCGACAGCGACCATGATGACCGCGCCGCCGTTTGTCGAGAGCTCGGGCAGGAATTCCTCCGCGAGCCGCTCGAAATAGCGCTTATAGGTCTCGACAAAGCCCTTGTCTGACGTGCGGATTGTGAAATCCTTGGTCATCAGCCAGGACGGCAGTCCGCCGAAGTCGCATTCCGAACAGATATACGGCGACGGTCGCAGCAGGACATACATTCCCTCCTCGGCGCAGAGCCTCAGAAACGCGCGCAAATCGAGCATTCCCGAGAAGCTGAACTCGCCCTCGACCGGCTCGTGGAGATTCCACGGCACGTAGGTCTGCAACGCCGTCAGTCCGAACGCCTTCATCAGTCTGATACGATAGCGCCAGCCTTCCGGCAGCGTGCGGAAATAGTGGAAGTCGCCTGAAGCGAGATAGAAATCGCTCCCGCCGAGCTCGAGGCGATTCTCGAAAATTTTCAGTAATTGCTTTTTCATAGTGACTCTCCGAAAAAATCCGGCAAACTCACAAATGGTCTGCCGGATTGATTTTATTCAATTATAGCATTAATTCTGGGTCATTGCAATGGACGAAATTATCATTTGTGTGGACGAAATTAACCTTTCCCCTTCACGACCGCGACGCAGACTTCTGGACGGTTGAATATCCGCGGGCAGCGTATCCGCGAGAGTCCGCGCGAGACGATGTGATACCCGCCGCCTTCGAGCTCATAGAGCCCTCCGGCGTGCTTTGGGAAAATTCCCTGATGCGGCGCGTAGACGCCGTTGATGAACGGCGGTAGTCTCCACTGCCCGCCGTGCGCGTGACCCGAAAAGCTCAGATCGAAATCGCCATAGAGCCGGTATTCCTCGGGACGGTGCGAGATCAGAACCGAAAAAATCTCCGGCTCGGGCGAAAGCTCCGCGAGCGTCAGACGCCATTTCTCAAGCCCAGGCGAACTCCGCTCCATGTCGTCCGAAAGCCGCTCACGAAGGCTCATCTTCTGCTTTCCCGCGCCGAAGAAACGAGGGTCGTCGATGCCCGAAAGGCTGATTGTCCGCCCGTTTATCGTGAGCCTCTCAGTCTCGCCGCCGATCAGCTTCACGCCGAGCCCGCGCAGCTCGTTTGTGAGCTCGCCAAGCTCCGGTATGTTCGCCTCGTGATTGCCGTAGACCATGTATACCGGCGCGAGCGGCAGAATGCCGTCGAGAAGCTCCTTCATCGGGTGATCCTGCGAGAGGATCGGGAGCTTTTCTGTGCGCTCGTTGTCGTCATCGACCATATCGCCGGTCAGGACAATCAGATCAGGACGCGCCGCCTTCACCATCTCGATGAGCTTCTTCTGGCGCTTTCCGAACCGGCAGTCATGCAGGTCGGAGAGCTGAACTATCCTCAGTTCACCGTCAATCCGGTCGGTCGGGATGACATATTCACGGAGCTTCAGCCGTTCCGAGAGAGCGGCACACAAAAGTGCGGCGCAGGCGACCGCGCCGCAGATAAAGTATCCGATCATGCTCACTCAGCGATCCCGACAGGTTCGTCAGCCGGAAGCTCGGCAAGCTCACTTTCCGCGTTCTCCGCGACCGCTTCGGCGTCCGGGGTCTCCTCAATCGCTGTTTCAACGGAGAAGTCGGTGATCGGCGCGCTGTTCATGATGACCAGGCAATCGAACTCGCTGTCAGGCACGAAGGGCTGGAATTCAATTCCGTCCGACAGCAGCTCGGATTCGAGCGTCATCATGACCTCTGAGGCGTCGCTGCCGTTGTATTCGCGGCAATTCACTTTCTCGAGTCCGGCGATTGTAACCTCATTGCCGATGTCCGAACCGACTTTGGAGTCAACCGGCACGATCAGCACCGCGGTGTCCGACTTTATGAAGTTCTCGACCGCGAGCGAAATCGTAATGTCGTCGGCTGAGAGCGATTTCTTGAGGTTCGGCTTTTCCAGAAGCGACGTTGTGTCGGCGGCTCCCGAATAATCAAAGCTTTCCACACGCACTGTCATCGGGGCATCGGTGTCGTCGGCGGTCGTTTTGGGCGCCGAGAATTGCAGCGCGCCGACCGTCTCGGTCGCCTTGGTATCGGACTGATAAGCCGCGCCGGCGACGGCGTTTCCCTTTTCAAGCGACTCGACCTTCCCGGTGTTCGCGTTTATCACGCCGCGGTTGAAGACAACGAGCGCGATGACCGCGCAAGCCGCCGCCACAGTCCCGACCGCGGTCGTGAACCGCCTGCCGCAGACGATCCGCCTGAAGCGCGAGGGCTTTTCCTGAGGCGTGCATCCGACGAGCGCCATTACATTTCCCCTGAGAGCGCCCGGAGCGGGATATTCGACCTTCCTGATCTCCTCGAGCATCCGGCGGCATTCGTCGAGCTCCTTTTCGCAATCGGGACACTCCATTAAGTGCGCCGAGAGCTTTGCGGAGGTTCCGGGGTCGAGTTCGCCGTCGAGGTATTCGAACATCAGCTCGCGTGCCTCATCGCAGCCGATGCCGTTTTTCTTACGTGTTTTCAATAGTGCTTCACCCTGCTTCTTTTTTCCTTGTGTGTAGTTAGACGCAAAAAAATCAGATTTGTTCCCGGTTTTCAAAAAAATTCTGAAACAAGCTGAATATTTTCAGCGCCTTATCCGCATCTCATCCTCGAGCAGCGCTTTCAGCCTCACTCTGGCGCGGTTGATGCGCGATTTGACCGTCCCGAGCCCAAGTGAGAGCATCTCGGCGATCTCCTCGTATGTATATCCGTCGATATCGCGCAGCACTACAATCTGCCGCTGATCATCTGGCAGCTTCGCGATCGCTCGCCTGACCGCCATCGTCGTCTCGTTCTGCTCGAGACTGCTCTCAGGCGACGCGCTGACCGACTCGTCGGCGATCTCGAGCGGACGCTCCTCGCCGTCTTCGTCGGGGCGACCCGAGAGAGATTCGGTCTCCTCGGGCGCGCGGCGGAGAAAATCGAGGCTCGCGTTGACGCAGACCTTGTAGATCCATGTCGCGAACCTGCACTCGCCGCGCCAGTTCGGAAGCGACCGCCAGATCTTGATGAAGACCTCCTGCGAGACGTCCATCGCGTCCTCGTGCGAGAACACCTTTGACTTCGCGGTGTTGTAGACCAGCCGTTCATACGCTGTGACGAGCTCGGAAAAAGCCGACTGATCGCCCTTCGCGGCGGCTTTTATCAGTTCCGCCTCGTTATCGCTTTTCAAAGCCCGGTCACCTCCTTGTGCCGATCGTTTAACACTTGTACTATTCGTTTACCGCGCTGAGCATCGCCTTTTCGACCTCGTCGTAGGTCAGCGCCGAATTCAGCGTCCCGCGGATCGCCGCCGCGCCGCGAATGCCCTTGAGATACCACGCGAGCAGCTTTCGCGACTCGCAGATGCCGATCCGCTCGCCCTTTTCAGCGATGCGCAGCCTCAGCTCGTCGAGCGCCGTCCGGATTTTTTCAGCCTCGCCAGGCTCGGTGAACTCAGTCCCGTCGAGCGCCGCCTTTATCTCCGAAAATATCCATGGGTTGCCGAGCGAACCGCGACCGATCATGACGGCGTCGCATCCGGTGCGCTCGAACATCCGCAGCGCGTCAGCAGCGGTGAAAATCTCGCCGTTGCCGATGACCGGGACGCTGACGGCTTCCTTTATTTTCCTGATCTCGTCGAAATTTATCGGTGCGGAGAACCGCCCCTCGCGCGTACGCCCGTGGACGGTTATCGACGCCGCGCCGGCAGCTTCCATGCGCTTCGCGAACTCGACGCCGCAGATAGAGCTCTCGTCCCAGCCGATACGCATCTTGACAGTGACCGGGATGTCGACCGCTGAAACGCAGGCGGCGACAATCTTTTCTGCGAGTTCGGGCGACTTCAGAAGCGCCGAACCGTCGCCGTTATTCGAGACCTTCGGCGCGGGACAGCCCATGTTAATGTCGATCGCCACAGGTCGGTTCGCGTTTCTACAATATTTATACGTGCCGTCGGCGAGCTTCTTCGCGCACTCAGCCATTATCGCCGGGTCACTGCCGAAAATCTGCGCGGCGATCGGCGCTTCGCCGTCGAAAATCTCGCCTAGGACAGCGGTCTTTTTGTCCTCAAAATGCACGGCTTTCGCCGATAGCATCTCGGTGTAAACGAGCTCCGCGCCAAGTGCCTTGCAGGTCGCGCGGAAAGCGTGGTCGGTCACGCCAGCCATCGGAGCGAGCGCGAGCCGGTAGTCAAGTTTTTTTCTCATATGTAAAATTTTAAACCAAAAATATTAAGCTGTCATGAACTGTATTTTATACAGATGTAAGAAATCAGGGCATAATTATAAAATTTCACGCATAAATTTGTTTTAGACAGAATGGAGGGATAATATGGTCATCTACACAGTCCGCCCCGGCGACACAGTCGCGTCGATCGCGGCACGCTTCGGAGTCAGTTCCGAGCGGCTCATTCTCGACAACGAGCTGACGCCCGAATCGCTCAGTGTCGGTCAGGCGATCGTCATAACGTATCCGTCGAAAGTCCACACAGTGAGGTCAGGGGAAACGCTCTGGTCAATCGCGGCAAATTATGGGATAAGCACAAATCAGCTCTACAGGAACAATCCTGTTCTCGGCGGTCAACCCGAGATCTATCCGGATCAGAGTCTCGTCATTTCCTTCTCAGATGAGAAGCGCGGGACGCTGTCAGTGACCGGCTACGTCTATACGTTCGTCGACGAATCGACGCTCAGGAAGACGCTTCCCTACCTCACCTATCTCGCGGTCTTCAGCTATGGGATGCGCGAGGACGGCTCACTGATAATTCCCGACGACGAGAGGCTGATCTCGCTCGCCAAAGAGTACGGCGCAAAGCCGATGCTCGTGCTGACAAGTCTCGGAGACGACGGAACTTTTTCCACGCAAAGAGTCAGCGACGTGCTGAACAGTCCGCCCGCGCGCGCCAATCTCATAGCTAATCTCACGAGAACGATGAACGAAAAGGGCTACGACGCGATAAACTCGGATTTCGAGTACATTCAGGCGTCAGACCGGGAGATTTATGCAACATTCATAAGCAAATTGCGTGATTCACTGTCGGAATATGGTAAAATTGTCGATGTATCGCTAGCGCCGAAGACCTCAGACGGGCAGATCGGGTTATTATATGAAGGGATCGACTACCGCGCGCTCGGCGAAGCAGCTGACACAGTCTTTCTGATGACCTACGAATGGGGCTACACATACTCCGAACCGCGAGCCGTCGCGCCTATTCCATCGGTCGGGCAGGTTGTCAATTACGCGGTCGGAGTCATTCCGCGCGAAACTATTTTCATGGGATTGCCAAATTATGGATATGATTGGCGGCTGCCGTGGGTCGAGGGAGTGCCTGCCCGCTCACTGTCAAACGTCGAGGCGGTCGGGCTTGCGAGCAATTCCGGCGCCGAGATTTTCTACGACGAAACGGCTCAGACGCCGTGGTTCATGTACTACGACGAGCGTGGCGAACATCATGAGGTCTGGTTTGAGGACGCGCGTTCGGTCGAGGCGAAATTGGCGCTCGCGAGCGGCAAAAATCTGCGCGGGATAGGCATTTGGAACGTCACGCGCTGGTTTCCACAGCTCTGGCTCGTTCTGAACATTCTCTACGAAATCCGCAAATAATTTGGTCGTTTTGCACAAATCTGCTGCTTACGCGTTTATCGGGAATATCTGTCCCCAGCCGGTCTTTTGTCCACTAACAACCTCGGCACGAACAAATGTCGCGGCAGGATCGAGCTTGAATCTCGCCTCACTTATCGGGTCAGCGGGCGTCCGGATAACCGAGCGCTCGTCCTCCCATGGGCGGTTTGTGAAGATCGTCACGCGCTCGACCATGTCAGACGGCTCACAGTCGACGACAAAATAATTTTTGCCGCCAACCTTTTCGAGTCGGCAGTCAAACCTTGGTCCCTGCGAGGCGTAGAAGTCGCCGTCGAGCATCGCCTTGATCAGGTTCTCGCGGTTTAATTCATTTTTGTGCAAATTGACATATATAAATGAGCGCGTCTGTTCGCCAAGCCAGAAGTGCGTGTCGTCAGTCGCGCAAAGGCGTGGAAAATGCCCGCGCAGAGCCAATTTGTCAATCACGTCGCCAGAGTACGGACGGCAGTTTCTCGGGACATCCGAGACCGAATTGTAGATTTCGGTCATTGTATAATTATGCAGCGACGCCATCATATCCCAAGTGTTCATCGACCATGCGGGATGCGCGAAAATCGCCGCTCCGCCGCACTTCAGAATCTCATCAATCGTCTCCTGCGGCGTCGAATCGTGCGTGATTACCTCCATCGGATCGGTTGTCATGCCGACTCCGACAATGTGGAAAACTCCGTTCAGTGTGTCAGCACCGCCGAAATTGTACTCGGTTCCGGACAGTATGCACAAACCCGACGGGTCATTTTCGTCATTTTGTCCAAATATCCAGTGGTCAGTAAGTGACAGAAAGTCGTAGCCGGCGGCCTTGTAAGCCGCCTTGGTGTCCTCAGGCGAACGGCGTCCGTCCGAGCGAGTCGTATGGGTGTGGAGATTGCCCTTATACCATTTATTTCCATTTTTGTCAATATACATGCAAATACCTTCTTTCAATCCATATACATAATTATACACCAAAATCGCGCGCATGTCAATGATGAAAATGACAATGAAGTACGTAATTGCGTGCGGATTATGGTGCAAATGACGATTTTTTGAGTTCCGGATCGCCCGCGGAAAAATAATTTTTTCAGAGCTTATTTTTTGACATTATTTTCGCTATGAATGGTGTAAAATATTATCAGTAGATCAAGAAAACGCCGTATATGGTCAATTCGTCCAATTTTCGGCGATGACTTGACGAATATTTATCGGGAGTGATTTATATTTTAAGTAACGAACAAATCTGTGCCGGTTCTGTGACCTGCAATCTTAACAACGGTTGCCTGAATGCCGCAATTTCAGGTGAGATAGATCACCACAACGCGCGCGGAATAAGAGCCAAGATAGACGAAAAGCTTTATCTGTATCGTCCAAAACTTGTGCGTCTTGACGTTTCTAACGTGTCATTTATGGATTCATCAGGGCTCGGACTGATCCTCGGGAGGTTCACGCTGGCGCGTGAACTTGGCGGAGAACTTCGGGTTGTTAACCCAAGTGAAGGCGTCAGCCGGATACTCGATCTCGCGGGAACTTCGCGACTTCTGACAATAGAGAGAGGTGAAGATAATGGCTAAATTGTCATTGTGTACAAACGAGGTCAAGTGCAGCTTCAGCGCTTTGTCTGAAAACGAGTCATTCGCGCGCGGTCTTGCCGTGAATTTCATCGCCCAATGTTCGCCGACCGTGACACAGCTCGCCGACGTTAAGTGCGCGGTCTCGGAAGCGGTTACCAACTGCATCGTTCACGCATATCCTTCCGGCAAATTCACCAATCCGAAAGTCGAGATGATTCTTCGTCATTTTGACGACAACTCGATCGTTATCACCATAAAAGACCGCGGCATCGGCATCCAGGACATCAAAGCCGCGCGCGAACCGCTCTATACGACAGATACGACCGGTGAAAGGAGCGGCATGGGATTTGCGATAATGGAAAGTCTGATGGATTCGGTGCGGATTCGTTCAGTTGTAAATAAAGGTACAGTCGTAACTTTAAAGCTCGCACTCGGAAACCATAAATGCTGATTTTTACATATTTTTACCCGGAGGTGAGGATGTGCAAATCGGCGATTATACCCGAAATTCGGAACTGTTAGAGCGCGCGGCATCCGGCGATGAGGAGGCAAAATCACTTCTCGTCACAGCAAATATGGGACTTGTCCGAAGCATAGCGAATCGCTTCAGAGACCGGATCGATGGGAGCGGCGATATGCATGGATGCGAGTATGAAGACCTGATTCAGATAGGTACAATCGGCATGATCAAGGCGATCAAGAGTTTTGATCCTTCGTTCGGAACGGTCTTTTCCACTTACGCTGTTCCACTGATCATCGGCGAAATCCGAAGATTCCTGCGTGATGACGGACTTATCAAAATCAGTCGCAGTACCAAAAAACAGAACGCCATGATTTTGCATGAGCGTGAGTGTTTTTTCAAGAAAAGCGGTCGGGAGCCAACAATCGACGAACTTGCTAAAATCTGTAAATTGTCAAGAGAAGAGCTGATATTCGCGCTGGAGTCGGGCAATCCATGTCACTCGCTCAGTGACACTGTCGGTGACGATGGTGCAGAGTTGGAAGACGTTCTTCCAACCCAAGAGAACGAGATCGACTCGCTCACCGACCGTTTAGCACTAAGAGAAGCAATAAAAAGTTTGCCGCCTCAGCAGCAAAAAATAATCGCTTTGCGCTACTTCAGAGACCTCTCTCAACAGCAAACCGCGGACATACTCGGCTTATCGCAAGTCAAAATTTCACGAGAAGAGAAGAAAATTTTCGAATATTTGCGAGAATTGCTGTAATTTTCATTTTATAGCGCCGGAATTTGGGAGATTTTGCTATTTTTATTCATAATTCACAAAAAGCCACCAGGCAGCCCATGCCTTGTGGCTTTTTGTGCATATTTCATAATGTAATACTTTAAGTTTCTGTCTCCAACACATTTCTGCTTTTTTTATCACTTTTTGCGAAAAAATGCATATGTTTCGCAAAATCCGCAGCTCTTTTTTGAGTTTTTTGTTGATTTTTCATTCCAAAATATGGTATAATTGCTTCATAAGGATCGCATTCAACATGTGAACACAAATCGTGTGCGATGCATGAATATACATTTTAATGCGTCAAAGGAGCATCTGATGGTTGGATCAACAAAATATAAACAGCTTTTTGAAAGTTATCGGTGGCGTCTTTGCGAGCTGAAATCGCTCGAAGCGCAGATCAACAAAGTCAGAGCGGACAACGATAACGGCGTCGCCTCGCTCTGTTCGCTCGATCCCGAGTCGGAAATGCGGCTGACTCAGGAATATGAGTCGCAGAAAGCGATTCTAAAGCAGATCGACGGGCTTGTCGATGGAATTCCCGAAACAAAACAACTGCTTCCATGCAAGCTCTTCCTGCGTCTGCATTACGTTTCTGGTTACACATTGACTGAAACCGCCGGAGAAATGGGCATCAGTTTGTCAACTTTAGACAGGATTCGTCATCGCTGCATCCAATATTTTGAATCATAAGTCAAGAATTGTGATCGACAATCTTCATTTTCTTCAGGTTGCCGATTTTCTTCGAACGCTCCTCGAGCTCTTCAAAAACGCTCTCGAGAGGAAGTCCGCGTTCGTTCA
>CAKSOR010000047.1 GCA_934477985.1 uncultured Eubacteriales bacterium | reverse complement strand
GTCGCTGTTGGCTGATTTAACAATGATGCATTTGTTAATTCTTGGAGAATTCTTGTCAACTGATATTGACAAAATCAATATGTAGTTGTAGCACTGATCGCATCTACCGCAGCCAAGGCAGAGATCGCCGCATTTCTCACAGCCCCCGCCGCAATCGCAGAGCTTGGAGCAGTTCTCACAGCCCTCGCCGCATGCGCAGATGTTCTCCTCGCCCACACCTTCTCCGCAGCCCTGGCAGTGGTTGGCTTCGTAGCAGTCTCGCCCGCTCTCGGCTGAGCAGTGATCGCCGCCCACCCCGCAGTCGCATATGTAAGCGTCCGCGATGAATCCGCCGCAGAATACGCATTCGCTCTCCTCATCCCACGCCGAGACCGGGGTCACCAGACCAAATCCATGGTCGTGATCGTGATCGTCATGTTCGGGATTGAGCTCTACCGGCACAAGCCCGAACAACAGCTGAAGGCAGAGCAGTACCGAAAATATCCGGTAAATTTTTCGTCTCATTTGTTCATCTCCTTACTTAAGAATAATTACCGCCGTTTACCGTCTTTTTCATGGCGGATATGACGTTTTTTTGACCTTCACACCTCCGATTCACAGGATTTGCCGTTTTACGCGGCACTCTCGCGGCGCGGGGAATACCCCCGGATCGCAGTCTGAATGTCCGACACAGACAAGCGCTTTCGCGGCGCGGCAAACACCCTCCGGGCAGGAACGCAAAAAGGCGTGCTCCGACCGTGCAAAAAGCACAGACAAAACACGCCTTTGTATAAAGCGTCGATATCAGGCGATGGAGGGCGGCCGAAAAGGACAGACCTGTCGTGTCTGTCTTGAAGGTATACGGCTATGGCAAACATGTGGTTGGTACGCATATTGTCAAGCTCCTTCTTCAGGACATTTTCTTTGAAGATCAAGTCCTATTTTGAGCGGCAGCACTATCTTGTATCAGTATTCTAGCACATAATATGCCGGAGATCAAGAGTTTATTCATGAACTGCGGGTATAATTTCAGTGAACAGTTTAATCCGGTATTCAATCTGACGGCGCGGCTTCGCGAAAGGGAGATTTTGCGCGTCTCACCTCATCAGCTTCTTGATGACTCCGTTCAGAAAGGCGGCGAGAGTTTTCGGCGGCTCGCGATCCTCACGGTTCAGCCATTCGCGTATGATCGCGTAGCCTCCCTGGTAAAAGAAGAGGCAGAGGTGTTCCCGCTCGCGGGTTGAAAAGGTCTCGGGGATGGTTTTTTCGATCTGCATTCTAATCGCCGGAAGATTGAACAGCTTCGCGGAAAAGTCCTTGTCCGGCAGGGCGTTTATCAGGATCTTGTAGTTCTTTTCATCCTCGTGCAGGGCTTCGAGCACCTTGCACAGGATATCCTCGCCGTCAACTCCGCGCTCGGAGAGCAGCTCCTCAAGCTTGCCGAAGTGATCCTTTTCTATATCGCTGAGAAGGTCGTACTGGCTTCCGTAATACTTATAGAATGTGGTGCGGTTGATCTGCGCCGTGTCGCACAGCTCATAGATTGTGATCTTCTCGATCGGTTTCTTTTCAAGCAGCTGCATGAGCGCGTTTTTCAGCATGGTCTTGCTGACACGGATTCTCTGATTTTCCATGGAAACCTCCTCCTTGTTAATAAATCGGGTTTTGTGCGCCGGAAACCTGGATTTATGGGCTTTACAGCAGAGATAGCTTATACCAGCGTTTCCCTGGCAACAAATTTTAGAAATTTGTTTATTTCAGAACATCAAATCCGGGTTGTGTACACAACACAACTATATGAAATAAACAGTCGGTTGACTTTCCGTCCCGAATATAGTATACTATAAAAAAAGTAATTTGTCAATAGCAATTGGGTAAGAAGAGAGGAATATTGATGAAAATTTTTGAGTTTTTTGTTAAGCGCCGCGTGATCATTCTGGCGGTTATGCTGGTTCTGGCGGCGGCGTGCGGATTTATGGCGCTCGGGGTGAGTATAAACTCCGACCTCACGAAATATCTCCCGGACGATTCTCCGATGCGTCACGGCATGGAGGTCATGGAGGAGCAGTTCCCCGACGCGGAGAGTTACTCGATCCGCGTCATGTTCAAGGGGCTTGCCGCGGATGAGAGGGACAGCGTGAAAAGCAGACTTTCCGGACTGGAATATGTCGACAGCGTCGGGTACGACCCGGACAGCTCCGACTATAATAAGGAAGGATACACGCTTTACGTCCTGAACACGGAATATGATTATGATTCCGACGAGGAAAAGGCGCTTGAGGAGAAGGTCGCCTCCGAGTTTTCGGACTATGACGTCACTGTCCGCAACGACAGCGTAAAGTCTCCGGACATCCCGCTCACCGTCTATATCGCGGCTTTCGTGATAATCGCGGTCATACTTCTCATCTCCTGCGATTCCTGCTTTGAGCCGCTGCTGTTCCTTATAAACATCGCCATCGCGATAATCCTGAACCTCGGCACGAATATAATTCTTGGCGAGATCTCGGACATCACAGCGGGAGTCGCCGCTATATTGCAGCTCGCTCTCTCTATGGACTATTCGATAATCCTCATGAACCGCTACCGTCAGGAGCTGAAAAAGACCGACGACCGCGAGAAGGCTATGTCGAACGCGCTCCATGCGGCGTTCAGCTCTATCACCGGAAGCGCGGTCACGACGATTGTCGGACTTCTGGTGCTGGTCTTCATGCGCTTCAAGATCGGTATGGATATAGGCATAGTGCTCGCGAAGGGCGTGGCGTTCAGCATGATCTGCGTCTTCACGGTGCTGCCGTCCCTGATACTTGTATCGCATAAGATCATTGAAAAGACAAAAAAGAAGAAAGCCGTCAGCAAAGAAAACCGCGTGCTCTCGGCTTTGGGCGGATTTGAGCACAAAGCCCGCTTTGTCATCGCTCCGCTGTTCGTCCTGCTGATTATCGGAACAGCGATATTGCAGACACAGACCACCACGGTCTATACTCTGCGCGACAAAGACCCGATAGCCGACGTGTTCCCGTCCGAAAACACGCTCGTCATGCTCTACGAGAACAGCGATGAGACCGCGGCGGAAGAGATTCTGCGCGGTATTGAAGCCGACAGCGAGGTAAAGAGCGTCTCGGCTTACTGCACAACGCTCGGAAAGCAGTATACCGCGGACGAAATGTACGATACGCTGAAAGAGATGCTCTCCGGCGACAAAAACGCGGAGCTGACCCCGGATATGCTCGGGATAATCTACTACGACTACTATGAGGATGGAAAGATCTATCCGATGACGCTTTCGGAGTTTGTCAGCGTTATGGATATGGTGAAGAGTAATCCCGCGTTCGGGTCGCTCATAAGCGCCAAGGACGCCGAGAGCATAAGCTCGCTGAAGCAGATGACAGATAAGAACCTGCTCCAGGCACAGATGCCGCCCGCGGCTCTCGCGGCAGCACTCGGTACGAGCGAGGAATCGATTACGCAGCTCTTCATGCTGAGATTCATGGAGAACTACACTCCTGACAAGACGATGTCTCTCTACGAGTATCTGACCTTTGTCGAAAGCCTGACAAAGAACCCCGAATACGCGGCTATGTTCGGTGAGGTCGAAATCGCCTCGCTGATGAAGACGAAGTATATCGCCGACGCGGTGATATCCGACAAGACCTTCACGCCGGCAGAGCTCGCGGAGTTTCTGGGTTTTGCGGACGAGAATTCGCTCTCGGCTTTGTACCTGTATGTGGCAAGCCGGACACACAGTGATTCCGCGTGGACGCTGTCGCTTGATGAGCTGTTCGCGCACATGTATGAACTCACGTCTGACAGCCGGTTTGACAAGCTGATCACATCGGATCTCAAAAAGGAGATTACAGACTCGAAGAGCACAATAGATGACGCGATAAAGCAGCTGCGGAGCGAGAAGTACTCTCTTGCGGTAATTACCTCCGAATATCCGGACGAGTCGGAAAAGACGACCGCGTTCATGACGAGCCTGAACGGCGAATGTGACGCAAAGCTCTCCGGAGATCACTATCTTATCGGAAACAGTGAGATGGTATACGAGCTTGAGACCGGCTTTGACCGCGAGCTTCTGACCATAACGCTCATGACCGCGATATCGATTTTCATCGTGGTCGCGCTGACCTTCCGTTCCTTCATAATCCCGGCGATACTCGTGCTCATCGTGCAGTGCGGCGTGTTTGTCACGGTCTCCGCGGTCGGGCTTTTCGGCGGTTCGATTTATTATCTCGCGCTGCTCATCGTCGAGTGCATACTGATGGGCGCGACGATAGACTACGGAATAGTCTTCACGAGCTATTACCGCGAGGCGCGGGCTGAGATGGATGTAAAGAACGCGCTGGTCGCCGCGTACAACGGCAGTATCCACACGGTGCTCACGTCCGGCTCAATAATGGTTCTGGTCACAATGGTGGTCGGACCGCTCTTCGGAAATCCACCGATAGAGCAGATCGTGAAAACACTGTCCGTCGGTGCTCTCTCGGCAATCATTCTGATACTCTTCATGCTGCCGGCTCTGATAGCGGTGTTCGACAGGTGGGTGCGCAAAAAGCAGAAATAAAAAAATGGGGCTGTCGCGTTTGAGGAAGCTATTTCCATTTGCATGGTATTATGCACAAATATTCAAGTTAGTTAACAGGATGTAAACTTGGAAAATTGTTCATACTGACCATCAGATGGAAGCTGTTTCCAAACATGCGACAGCCCCGATCTGTACCAAGTCGAAAGGCGCAGAACCCTGAGGGCGTTGAAAAACGTCCATTTGACGGTCGAGGTTCTGCGTCCTGCCTTCAAGGTGGTGAGTGTCTTCGACGTTTCCCAGACGGAGGAGCTTCCGGACATCATTGTTGATGAGCTGAAAGGCAGCGTCGAAAACTACGAGGCGTTCTTCGCTGCGCTCAGGCAGGAGTCTCCCGTCCCTATTTCCTTTGAGGACATTCCGGGCGGCGCAAAGGGATTCTTCTCTCCGGTTGAAAGCCGCATTGCCATTCAGGATGGCATTAGCGAAATCCAGACGGTCAAGACCGCCATTCATAAGATCGCTCACGCAAAGCTCCACGCCGTCAAGCCGGATGAGAAAGCCGCACCCGAAGACAAGAAGGATCGTCACACCAAAGAGGTTGAGGCGGAAAGTGTGGCCTACACGGTCTGCCAGCGTTACGGCATTGAGACCTCGGACTACGCCTTCGGCTAAATCGCAGGTTGGTCATCCGGTAAGGAAACCAAGGAGCTGAAAAGCTCTCCGGACACCATCCGCAAGACGGCGGCTGAGATGACACGGCGACAGCATTTGCTTTTCCGGGAACAAAAAGTCGAGCAAAACGAGAGGATTCATAGCGGCTCTTAACATCATCTTCTTTTTGCTCCAGCGACCGGTTTTTGCCTGATTTGCGAGGAATAACGCGGTTTTTCTGAGAACATTCATATTACATAAGCGGCGAATTATCTTTACGCGCTCTTGCCGCGTCCTCGCGGAAGATCACATCAAGATCCCAGTGGAGCTGATTCTCAATTGACCAATGCTTTCTGACAGCATCAGAAAATTCATCAATATTCGTAAGCGATGTAATGAAATATCTCGTGTCTCTCGTTATGGTTTGCCCCGATGCTACCTCCGAGCGAACCATTCCTATCGCCCTGAGTCCATCCCGTTTCTTGGTGTCATCGAGCCGTGAAATGTCGGTGGTAAGGTAATATTCGCGCTTTTCTATCCGTCCGTGATCTTTCTCGAGTGCCTTTTCAGACTCTGCTTCGTGGTAGAAATCCGGTGCTTGTCCGGCACTTAAGAAATAATCCTCTACGTCCTTTTTGAACGTCTTCTGATTGTCCTTGAGCGCGAGAACATAATCAGCTCCGCTCTCTTATCGCTGATTCCGATCGCTATCGTGCCGCATTCGCCATTGGCAAAGGCGGAGAACAGATCCGCAATATGCGACGGTTTTATCTCTGCTGATTTCCGGTCAGAATATTTATTAGACCTGTTCGATAGCCCGACCTCAGCGTATCAGATTGTCGACATGGGCCGGCAATTTGATTGACATGTCGGGAGGGTTATCGAACAGGTCTATTCTCATGCTCAGTAGTCAGATACTTCTCCTTGAACACACGTGGTGATTCCGGATTTTATTTCCACTTTGCTTTCACTTTCAGCGAACTGCCAACAGCTCCATGTTAATACTTCGCCTTATTAAGCTCATCAATCATCGCGCGGCGGGAGGAGTATTGGATGCGCCATTTTCCGGCGAGTCCACGCGCGGCATCCTTACCGTCCGGATAAGCGTTCAGTCTTTTGAGCCTTGTAATCACTCCCCTGTAATTATCGCGCGAATTCGATTCAGCCATGCTCTTGTCAAGCAGCTTCACAAGAAGATCCCGCGATTTTTCGGGATATTTTTCCGCAAGTTCTTTCTCATATCCGGTGAAATCGACTAATGTTCCCTTCTCGTTTATCTCCATCAGGATTGAATCGTACATTCCCTCAAGCGCGTATAGCGGAAGTCTCTGCCACATATAGTGCGCGTTGCTTAGTACCCTGAAGAATGTGTCGGACGCCCACTCATCCGGGTCGGTGACGGCTTTGAGCCGTTCCGCATACTCAATGTTACTATATTGAAAAGTAATTACCAGACGAGTCAGCTCTGCTTTATATTTTTCCTTGTCGCCGAGCTTTTCGTAGAGCGCGATAAGCTTTCTTGTAAGATTCGCTTTTTCAGAATCGCCTTTTTTAAGCTCCCTGCGCCGGTTTACCAGTCCGACCGCCTTTGACAGATTGTTCGACTCATATATTTCAAGCAGCAGCGAATAACCGACATCCGACACGCTGTGCTGTTCGAGATAGCTTATGACTTCATTATTATCCATCCCGGCTCTCGTCATGAGTCTTACACGTATCGGAATGTCGCTTTCGGTGAAGTCCCTGTCTATCCGGTCGATAAGCGTTTTCGTGATCTCTTTGTCCCAGGCGAGCGAATAGAGTAAGCCTTCCAGGATAAACGCGCCGTTTTTCAGATCCTTTTTGTCGATATGCGAAATTATCCGTTCGGATATGGCTTTCTGCACTTCATGTGAAGAGGAGAAAACTATGTTATCCAGAGCTTCTTCGCAGGCATCGGTGATAAGCGTCAGTCCACCGTCCGAATCGTCGCACTCGACGTCAAGCGCGGATTCGAGTACTATAAGAATCAGCTCGGCAGCCTCGGAACTGCTTATCTTTCCAAACAGTTTTCTTGACTTTTCATTGAGATACTCAGTGAGTTCGATCATGCAGTCGTACTCTGCATCGTAATCGAGGAAGCCACTGCGGTCGGTATAACTGTCTATGAGCCGCTTGACTTCTTTCTTCACCTGCGCCGGATCGTGGTCATCGATTGACGCCGCGCGCAGGATCTTTTCCCTGACTTTGCGGTCATTCTGCGCGAATTCGCTGACAAGCTCGCGCAGCTCCTCATCTGAGAGCTTGCCGAGCGCGGTCTTCCAGTCGGATTTCTTACTTTGCTTTGGGGAGAGCTTTTTCGCCGCGAAGAGAACCGCTGCCATGTGCTTACAGTAATTCCCATCGTTCGCGTATGGGCAATTACAGCTCATGTCCTCGACTTCTCCGTTGTCTATGGTTATCTCCACGTTATAAGTATAGCTGCCATCGACTTCGGCTTCAATATTCCGATCGTCAGCCGAGATGATCTCGACCATATCGTTTTCGAAATAGTCTCTGCCGCGTTCGAGTATGACCTTTGAAAAATACTGCCTCCAGTTTTTAATCATCACCAGCCACGTTCAATATGTCTCACTCTCCAGTCGATATTCTTCTGATCAACAGGATTCCACCTCATAGATTTGACCCATTCCATTGTATCCTCGTACTCAGGGTCATCCGGATTCTTCATTATCCGCTGTATATCCTTGAAGCCCTCGACTCCTCCGGAATCCTCCATCGGCGCGTCGCCCTCTGCCTTTATGCAGTGCGCTTCCGGGTCGGGCGAATTGCTTATCACCTTTTTCAGTTCTATCTCGTGTATCCAGTCGTCGCCGAAATCGTATTCGTAAACCATTTTCTTGTATTTTCCGAATATCTCGCCGAGCGTGACATCAGAGCTGTTTATCTTTTCGATCTCCGGCATTCCGGGAAAATCAACATCGGATTCGTCGCCGAAACCAGCCGGTTCGATGATCTTTGTGGGTCTTCCGTACTCATCCGTTTCAAGAACGAACTGGTGGAGGTGTTCGTTATGCCAGCAAAAAGCGGCTTGCAGTACCCTGTGAAAGAGAACAAAATCAAAGTCCGACGGTACAGTGAGAATCCGCTCGCAGGCAAGATCCTGTAGCTTTACTCTGATTTCCAGCATCTCGCGGGAGAAAATGTCCTCGCCATAGCGTTCTTTCAGCTTATCGCGAAGCATCTCATAGGCGAACATATATTTCTTTTCGACAGTGAAGAGATCATTATTGAAGGTTGTCAGATTCTTCTTCTGGAACATATCCCCGGGAATGAAGTCAACATTGAAATACTCAACGCGTTCGACGGCTTTTGCGCAGCGCGCGGACGCGATGCGCGAGAGGTTCTTCGAGTAAATGACCTCGCGCCCGAGTTCATCGAGGTACTTTTCGATGATTTCAGGCTTGATATGTTCGCTCTCAAGAAGGGTTCTTACGCCTTCAATCAGGAGTTCGTCGAGTTTTTTGAGTTCCTTGGTGTTTATGCCTTGAAGGACAAAACAACAGCGTGTCGCGATGTTTGTAACGACGATAGTCTTACGGCGGTTCACGGTAACGAGTCCCGCGCTCCACTCAAAAAGCGCGTCCGGCGGCATGACAGCCGCGGGTTTGATCTGGGCGTAATCGAGGAGTTTTTTTGTGCATTCAAGAAGCATTTCGAAGTCCACCTTTCGTTTTTTCATATTATACCATATTGCGCTGAAAATTGCAATAGGAGTGAACAGCTTTTCTGAAAAAAATAAATCATCCGGGAAATATAAGTCGAACGGCAAGGACGCGTTGCGGCTTGTCCGCACTGTCAGAGTTCGTGATGCCGATGGGAAAAACGTCAACCGGAAGCAGATCGTCAGGACATTCGGTCTGTTGTCAAAATACGACTACGGTCAGCCGGATTATCCTCAAAGACTCCGGAAGTCATTTCAGGACGGAGACCCGCTTATACCGGAACTCGCGAATTCGTCGGTTATTCTCTATGCTCGGACTCGACACGCTGCTTGCGAGCGTAAGACACGCGGCAGAATGAACTCTTCTGTATCCCTCTGGTAAAGAACGCGGATGAGGACAATGTTCATGACGCTCTGACCGTCTGCGACAGCCACTTTTCAGTCGTCATCGCACCCCAATATCTCCTTCGCGCGCCGGACAGCCTCAGCCGTCGGCGGAATGGTATCCTTCAGTGTGTAGGGAATTCCCAGCGACTCCCATTTGAACACTCCGAGCGTGTGGTACGGCAGAATCTCAACTTTCTTCACGTTTGAGAGCGTGTCCAGAAATCCGCGTATGCCGCGCAGATCAGCTTCGTCGTCGGTGATTCCGGGAACGAACACGTGGCGTATCCACATGGGCTTACCGGTCTCATTCAGATATTTCGCAAAATCGAGAATGTTCTCGTTCCTGTGTCCGGTGAGCCACCTGTGCTTTTCAGGGTCGATCTGCTTTATGTCGAGCATGACAAGATCGGTGTATTCCATCAGCGTCCTGAGCTTTGAGAAGAACGGCTCTTCGCGCGTGAACGGCTGTCCCGCGGTGTCGAGCACCGTGCTGACGCCGTTTTCCTTCGCGAGTCTGAAGAGCTCGGTCAGAAAGTCGATCTGCAGGAGCGGTTCTCCGCCGCTGACCGTGATTCCGCCGTCGGCTTTCCAGTACGGGCGGTAGCGGAGCGCCTGCTTCATAAGCGCCGACGGAGTCATCTCCTTCACCTTCAGCTCCGCCGCGTTGTTTTCGTCAGCGAGCCGCCAGGTGTCGGGATTGTGACAGTATCTGCACCGCATGTGACAGCCCTGGAGAAAGATCACAAACCTTACGCCCGGTCCGTCGACCGGGCCGAAGCTGTCGATCGAATGGATATAGCCTGTTGTTTCCATAATATTTCCATCCTTCCAGATAGCGATACGTCAGCCGGAAATTCCGGCTGACGTTTTTTTTCATGATATGTCAGGTACTCGCCTGGGTCGTGCTCAGAGCGACTTGTGGCAGGTTCTCGAGATGACGTCGAGTTGCTGCTCCTTCGTGAGGTCGATGAACTTGACCGCGTAGCCGGAGACACGGATCGTGAAGTTTGCGTACTCAGGCTTCTCGGGATGCTCCATAGCGTCCTTGAGCTTATCGAGTCCGAAGACGTTGACGTTCAGGTGGTGCGCTCCCTGATCGAAATAGCCGTCGAGGACATTCACAAGGTTGTTCTTTCGCTCATCCTCGGTGTGTCCGAGCGCGTCTGGCGCCATGGTCTCGGTGTTCGAGATGCCGTCGAGCGCGTACTCGTAGGGGAGCTTAGCGACTGAGTTGAGCGACGCGAGAAGTCCGTTCTGCTCAGCGCCGTAAGACGGGGTAGCGCCGGGAGCGAAGGGAGTGAACGCCGGGCGTCCGTCCGGGAGCGCGCCGGTTGCCTTTCCGTAGACGACATTCGAGGTGATAGTGAGAATCGAGGTGGTAGCCTCGGAATTTCTGTAGGTGTGGTGCTTCCTGATCTTGCCGAGGAAGGTCTTGAGAAGCTTCACGGCGATCTCGTCGGCGCGGTCGTCATCGTTTCCGTAGCGCGGGAAATCTCCCTCGACGATAAAGTCGGAAGCCATGCCGTTCTCGTCGCGGACGACCTTGACCTTGGCATACCTGATAGCTGAGATCGAGTCGACAACGTGCGAGAAGCCGGCGATACCGGTTGCGAAGGTGCGACGGACATCGGTGTCGATGAGAGCCATCTCAGCCGCCTCATAGTAGTACTTGTCGTGCATGTACTGAATGAGGTTCAGGATGTTGACATAGAGCCCGGCGAGCCAGTCCATCATGAGATCGTACTTGTGCATGACCTCATTGTAATCGAGATACTCCGATGTGATCGGCGCGAGCTCGGGTCCGACCTGAGTCGGCTTGCCGTCCTTGGTCATGTACTTCTCGTCGCGACCGCCGTTTATAGCGTAGAGGAGGCACTTCGCGAGGTTGGCGCGCGCGCCGAAGAACTGCATCTC
>CAKSOR010000046.1 GCA_934477985.1 uncultured Eubacteriales bacterium | reverse complement strand
ATCTTCCGGTTCATCCAGCTGCTGCATTGCTTCATGCACAATAAAATAGGTTTCAAGTTCATCATAACAGGACGAACAATGACTGATATAGAATACATCGCGTCGAAGCTGAGCCGGGAGGACAGTCTCTGCCAGCTTGCCGAGGAAGCCGCTGAATTGGCGCAGGCAGCATTGAAGCTCAGGCGGGCGATCACCGGGACGAATCCGACGCCGGTTTCAGCTGATTACGCGAAACACGCATTGAACGAAGAAATCGTCGATATTGCTGTTGCCATCGAGGCTTATTTCGCGTCGATCAGCGATAACTACAGACAACGTGAGGAGCTTGAAGACCTTGTCGACTGTATCGCGAAGAATAAAGAGAAACGCTGGGCACAGCGGCTGAAGGATACCGCGAACACTAACTGCGCGGCAGTTGCACCAACTATTGCACCAACTGATACACCAACCGCGAGCAGCAAGACACGGCAGGAGAAGTTCCTTGAGATGTTTCCGAAGGTACGCACAGACACTGATGGAACAATAACATTCTGCCCCGGAAGTGTGAAGCCGGACTTCGATTGCCCGAACAAATCGTGGGATTATTATTCCGTAGATTGCCGTGAATGCCGGAAGAAATACTGGCTCGCGGCTGAGAAGGAGGACAGTCATGATTAAGATCGAAAACATCATCGAGTACAAACGCGCGGGCGATCCGGAATGGCGGTTCGTCTGCGCTACCCGCGACTATGACATAGCACTGACGCGCTTCGAGGACGCGAAGACGATTCCGGAAGCCGCCGAGGTCAGACTCCGGGTGAAGGTATCGCAGTCGCAAGTTGCCGAAGAATGGAGGAAAGACAATGATTGACGAGAAGACACGGAAGCAGATCGAAACCTACATCCCGTCCCCGCGGGACAAGTCGCTCCGACCTTACTGCGACTACTACGTAAACCAGAACGGTCGCGTGAAGCTCGGTCACGTGCGGAACGCATACGAGACTGACGACGGCGATGACCTGCTCGGACTGGTTGACGACCGCGGGCGGCAGATTCACGGACTGTGGGAGTTCGACAGCTTCCGGCGCTGCGAGCTGTATGACAACGAGACCGACTGCCGGAATCAAACGCACGGCGCGTATGATGATTGGGAGCGGCTCAGGAGGATACAGGAGGGCGAAAATGGCTGAATGGATAAGCGTTAAGGACAGACTGCCGGAAGACGGCAAAGAGGTGCTGTTTAGCGACGGTAGTAGCATTATGGTCGGCTGGTACAATGCTGACGAAGAGTACTGGGAGCTGACGGACGCGGACATGATTGCGTACGCGCAGGACGTGACACACTGGATGCCGTTGCCGAGGCTGCCGGAAGAGGAGGACGAACAATGACACCTGAACTGAAACAAGCACTTGAAGTGATAAAAAATACGTGCAGAGGAAGAGACTGCGACGGTTGCCCGTTAGACGACCCACACGGAGATGCTTGCTACACATGGCACAAAGAACCATGGCAGTGGAAGATTGACGAATGGGCGAAGGAGAAGGAGGATGAAAATGCCGATTAAAATAATCAAGCCCGGCAGAAAGCCCGAACCGATTCACTTCGAGTGCAGGCACTGCGGCTGTATATTCGAGGTGGACGCGGCAGACTACGACGACCATATGGGCGGGCTGTTCTCGTTGGACTACGCCGCGTTCTGCCCCACGTGTGACAAATGGTGCTTCTCCAAAGGGGCAAAGAAATGACCCGGCGCGAACTCTCACAGCTTTACTACCTCCGCCGCGAGATCAACTCCGACCGCGAGCGGCTTGCGAAGCTCGAAGCCACGGCGACTTCCGCTTCTCCTTCGAACGGCGGCGGAAGGGGTTCAGGGACGCCGACCGACCGGACGTCTCTCGCGGTCGAGATAGCGAGCCTGAAATCGCTGATCTACGACAAGATCTGCCGCGAGGAAAAGGAGCTTCTGCGGCTGATGAATTATATCTCCGGCGTCGAGGACAGTCTGACCCGGCAGATTCTGACGGCAAGGTTTGTCGACAATCTCAGCTGGACGGCGGTCGCAATCAGAGTCGGCGGAGGAAATACCGCGACGACCGTCAGACAGCGTTGCAACAGATTTTTGCGCCAGAACTGAAACTTGTCACAAATGTCACATCATCTGTGGTATAATGGTATCATCGGGAGACTGCAAATAAGCGGTCTCTCGATTTACTATGCGCGTACACTCCTTCGCGGCATAGAAACAGGGTAAAGGGTAAAAACGCGCCATATATACGCAGTGGTGGGGGCGGGCGCGACAATCTGCAAGAAAGGCGGGTGAAACCGGATGACGAACAAACAGAAACGCTTTTGCGAAGAGTACCTGATCGACCTCAACGCGACGCAGGCCGCTTTGCGCACGGGCTACTCTGAAAAGACTGCCGCGAGCATCGCGAGCGAGAACCTACAGAAACCTGAAATACTGGGCTATATCGCGAAGCTCCGCGCCGAGCAATCAAAACGTACCGGAATCACCGCCGACAGGGTTCTCGAAGAGCTTTCGAAGCTCGGCTTCGCGCCGATCGACGACTGCGAGTCGTTCAAAGCGTCCGACAAACTCCGCGCGCTGGAGCTGATTGGCAAACACATCGGTATGTTCAAGTCTGACAGTGACGCCGACACGCCCGCGCTCGAAAAGCTCGACAAGATACTCGCCGAGGTGAAATCAGATGCTGACCGCGAAACAAAAGCAGTACATCGCCGAAGCAAGTAAACGCTGGAACTTCAAGTCGGGCGCGGTTCGTTCCGGCAAGTCCTATGTGGATGTCACGGCGGTTATTCCGATGCGGATTCGCGAACGGATCGGCAAGGACGGCTTATGTTTCATCGTCGGCGTCTCGAAGGAGACAATCGAGCGAAACGTCCTACAGCCGATGCGTGAACGCTACACTTCGGCGGTTGTCGGGACGATCAACTCGCGGAACATCGCGCGTGTCTGCGGCGAGGATGTCTATTGTCTCGGCGCGGAAAAGGTCTCGCAGGTCGCGAAGATTCAGGGCGCGAGCGCGAAATACGTTTACGGCGACGAGGTTGCTAAGTGGCATGAGGACGTGTTCAACATGCTGAAATCGCGTCTCGACAAGCCGTATTCGTGCTTCGACGGCTCGCTGAACCCCGAGCATCCGACGCACTGGCTGAAAAAGTTCCTTGACTCAGACGCTGATATTTACTGTCAGCAGTACACAATTTTTGACAATACGTTCCTCTCTCCGGAGTTCGTCCGGAATCTCTGCAAGGAATACGAGGGGACGATTTACTATGACCGTCTGATTCTCGGCAAGTGGGTCAGAGCCGAGGGTGCGATTTACCGCCGCTTCGCTGACGATCCGGCGAAATTCCTGACCGACTCGATCCCGATGCAGAAGGAAATTTCCGAAATCGTCATCGGCGTCGACTTCGGCGGGACGAAATCCGGACACGCTTTCGTCGCTACGGCGAAGATTCACGGTTACGAGAAGCTGATCGCGCTCGCCTCGGAGCGGCATTTCGGCGAGTACGAGCCGCGGGATATTGACTCGCTCGCGGTAAAATTCGCGAACAGAGTCGCCGCGAAATACGGCGCGATTGATTACGTCTACTGGGACAACGCCGAGTCTGTGCTCGGCAGAGGTCTGAAACACGCTTTCGAGCGCGAAATGCCGTCGGTCATCGTCCGCCCCGCGATCAAGACGCGCGTCAACGACCGCATAGCCGCCACACAGCGTTTAATGGGCGCGGGAAGGTTCTTATATACCACAGACTGCGAAACGCTCAGGACGGCTCTCTGTGAGGCTGTATGGGACGCTGACGCGAAGGGCGACGAAAGACTCGATGACGGCTCGTCCGATATTGACTCGCTCGACGCCTTCGAATACACCTTCGAGCGCGACATAAAGAGGTTCATAAATTACGAGGTTTAACGATGGGATTCATTTCATTCATGAAAGGACTGATAAGGCAATTGTTCTCGCCTGACGAATTAAAAACTGTACTCGGGGTCAAGCCGGTCATGACGCTTGAATCCACTGAAAAATTAAAGCTCTGGTCGGATATGTACACCGGAAACGCGCCCTGGCTGTCCGACGCGGTGAAGAGCCTGCGGTCTGAGCAGGGCATTGTCCGCGAGTTCTCGAATATCTCGGTCGGCGAGATGACCGCGAGCGTTTCGGACGCGAATCTCGACGCGGCTCTGAAAGCTGCTTTACGAAACTTCAACGTCAGCTTCCAGTCGGGACTCGCTACGGGCGCGCTGGTCATCAAGCCGATGCCAGATCTCACGGTGCAGTTCCTGCCGCAGACGGCTTTCGTGCCGCTTTCCTACGACATCCGCGGGCGACTTATCGACGTCGTGTTCCCCGAGGTTGTGCAGGACGGCGAACGGTGGCTGACGCGGCTTGAATGGCACAGGCTCGACGGGTCCGGGCTGACGATAACGAACCGCGCTTTTGTGAGTTATTCCAAAAATCGTCTTGGAAATGAGACTGATTTATCGGTTCTCGACAAATGGGCGGCGTTATCGCCCGAGACGCGCTATCCCGGCATGACTCGCCCGATCTTCGGCTATTACCGGAATCCTATCGACTCGCCGGACAATGCCGGAGTTTCGATCTTCGACCCGGTGGTCGATTTAATTAAAATCGCCGACACGCAGTTCGGACGGCTTGAATGGGAATTCGAGTCAGGCGAGCGGGTCATTCACGCCGATCCGGCGGCGTTCAGATCCGACGAGGACGGCAGGAAGAGTTTACCGAAGCTGAACAAGCGGCTTTACCGCGCGATCGACATTGAAGCGGGCGAGGGGAAGAGCTTCTTTTCGGAGTTTTCGCCCGAGTTCCGCGAGCAGTCGATAATCAGCGGACTTGAAGAGTTCAAGCGTTCAATCGAGTTCGCGGTCGGGCTGTCCTACGGCGATCTGTCGAATCCTCAAACTGTGGAGAAAACCGCGACCGAAATCCTCGCCGCGAAGAAGCGCAAGTACAACACAGTCAACGCGATTCAGCAGAATCTTCGCGACTGTCTCGACGATCTCGTCTTCGCGCTGGCCTTCTGGTCGGCGAAAACCATGTCGGGCTACGAATTCGTCTGCGACTTCAAGGACAGCATTCTGACCGACGAAGAAACCGAGCGTCAGCAGGATCGTCAGGACGTGTCGATGGGCGTCATGAGACTCGAAGAGTACCGCGCGAAGTGGTACGGCGAGAGCATTGACGAGGCCGCCAAGAACCTCCCTGAGCCGACTGAGGTTGTACTGTAATGCTCACCGGGGACGAGATCGAATCCCTTCCGATCGGGCTTGAAAAGCTCTTCCGGGGGCTTGAGAAACGCGTCATGCGCGACATTATCCGCAGGCTTAAAGCGGCGGGCGAAATCACCCGCTCCGCCGACTGGCAGATCTATCGTTCTGCTGAACTCGGCAAGGCGATTGACGAAATCAAGAAAGAGATCGCCGAAACGCTCGACGGCGGCGACGAGGAGGTCAACAGGCTCTTCGACGAAGCCGCCAAGACGAGCTGGGCGCGCGACAAAAAGCTCTACAAGTCGGTCGGTCAGACTCCGGTCGCTTACAAGGACAACGAGACGCTGAAACAGCTCGTCGCGGCTATTAAGAAACAGACCTCCGACGAGCTCCGGAACATCACCGGAACGCTCGGAGTCGCAACCGCGAACAAGGGCAGAATCAAGACGGTCAGCCTGACCGAGTACTTCACCGACACGCTCGACAACGCCGCGCTCGACATCTCGTCGGGCGCGTTCGACTACAACGCGGTTCTGAAACGCACGGTCACGGAGCTTGTCAACTCAGGTATACGGACGATCAATTACGACTCGGTATCGAAGCGTCCGACGACCGCCAGAGTCGACGTAGCGGCGCGCAGGGCGGTTATGACCGGCGTGAATCAGCTCACCGCGAAGATCAGCGAGGACAACGCGAAAACGCTCGGCACGGATATGTACGAGGTTACGGCGCATTCCTGCTGCCGTCCCGAGCACGTTGAGTGGCAGGGCGGATGGTACACGATGGCGCAGCTTAAGTCGGTCTGCGGCTACGGCAAGGTCGACGGACTGAAAGGCGCGAACTGCGGACATGATTTCGACGCGGTGATTCCGGGCGTCTCAGAGCCGTCCTACACGCCCGAGGAGCTGAAACAGATGCGCGCCGAGGAGTCGAAGAAGCACGAGTACGGCGGGAAGGAATACACGAAATACGAGGCGTCACAGCGTCAGCGGCGGCTTGAACGGACGATAGCGGCAAGGCGTCACGCGGTCGACCTTCTCGAAGAGGGCGGCGCGGACGAGCAGACGATTCAGAACGCGAGGGCGTCGTTTCAGGCGGTCTCGCAGGAGTACACACGGTTCTCAAAGGCGATGGGGCTTCCACAGCAGCGCGAGCGCGTCGGGCTGGCTCTCGCCGGGATGAAATACGACGAGCTGCCAGCACCGAAGCCGATGAAGACGAATACACAAACTGTGGAAATACCTCTTGACAAATCCGAAAAAAGTGGTATAATAGATACAGAGATGTATCGACGGAAAGATTACAAACCGCGTGAGAATGTAAAGCCGGTATCGGAAAAGGTTTTTAACGATCTTACGATCGAAGCTAAAAAGAACGGCGCGGCAGTAATACGTTGCGAGTATGGTGATTCGTTTTATAAACACCTTGAAGGAAATAACGCTACCGCTTCCTGTATCGGTGACATTTTGATTTTTCGTCCAGATGCAACTGTCTCAGAAGTGCTTGAAGAAACATATCATTTCAGACAGAATCAAAATGGTTTGAACGCTGACAAAGAAAGTATATTAAGAACGATTCTTAATGAGATTGACGCGAAGAAGTTCATTCTCAGGAACGCGAAAAAATACGGCGTTCCGCGCACTGAGATTGAAGAGATCACAGCGCATCTCGAACAATACACGAAAGAGCTTGAAGAATATTACAAGAAAGGCAAGGGCTGACGATGAAAATAAAAAGCTGTGCAAACATAGGCAAATACGCGGTTCTGACTTTCGATTCGTTACCGCTGAGATTTAAGAAATTAAAAATCGGCAGTAAAGTCTATGACGCGATAATAGCTTACGATATGAAAAATTGCGTTGCCGTTGAAAGCAATCTTGACTTTAACGGCATGGACGCTGAATTTCTTGAATAGGAGAACATCATGGACAACTTCAAAGCGGTTTACAAAATCCTCACCGCGCTTGAAAAGGCGATGGATCTTCCGGAGTTCGACGTTGATCAGATCGGTCATGAAGCCCTCGGAGTCAGTAAGGAACGCTGGGCGCGGTACATCGAAATGATGGTCGATGTGGGTTACATCAAAGGGGTCTGCGTAAAATACAACATAAACGGCGACACGATCGTCGAGTCGCATGATATGCGGATCACGCTCAAAGGGCTTGAATATTTGCAGGAGAATTCGATTATGGCAAAGATTCAGAAAGCCGCGCAGGGCATAACGGAAGTAGCGACTACGGTCGCCGGAGCGATAATGTAACGCTGAAACTTAACACTGACTCAGCATTAACTTAGCATTAACTTGCGTTAAAACTTAAGTTTATCCGCAAGTTATAAGCAAGTTGCCAGCAAGTTACAACTCAA
This sequence comes from uncultured Eubacteriales bacterium, assembly GCA_934477985.1. GTDB lineage: Bacteria > Bacillota > Clostridia > Oscillospirales > CAG-272 > Flemingiibacterium. Next base: position 3,746 of record CAKSOR010000046.1, on the reverse strand, counting down.
TAACTACAGCACTACGGATTTTCCCGCAGTGCTGTTTTTATATCACAGTTGCCTCGCAACTGTTTTCCCCCGCCGGAGGGCATCCGGCTCACTTTCAGCCGCGGTCGGAGCGGGATACAAGCCACGAAGAAAGGAAGCACGCACATGAAAAACATCGAAACGATTCTCTCGGAACTCGGTATTCAGATTCCGGCGGACAAGAAGGACGCCTTCACGGCGCAGTTCGGCGAGAACTACAAGACCGCCGAGGAGACGAACCGCTTACGCACGGCTCGCGACGAATTCAAGTCTCAGCTCGACGGCGCGAAGGAAAAATTAAAGTCCTTCGAGGGCGTCGACGTCTCGGACCTTAAGAACCAGATCGCGAAGTTAAGCGGCGACCTCACCGCGAAGGACAACGAGTACAAGGCGAAGCTCGCCGACATGGAATTCTCGGCGGTGCTTGACAGCGCGATCTCGTCGTCCGGCGCGAAGAACGCGAAGGCGGTCAAGGCTCTGCTCGACGTCGACAAGCTCAGAGCGTCGACCAACCGCGACGCCGACATAAAGTCCGCGCTCGATGCCTGCAAGACCGACAACGACTATCTCTTCACGTCGGACGAACCCGTGAAGAATCCGGTCGCTCCGACAGGATCAACGAACAACGCCGACCCGCTCGCCGCGGTACGCGCCGCGATGGGTCTCGAACCGAAAAAGTAACAGAAAGGATTAAAAAATTATGGCAAACGATATCTCGCTCTTTAAGAAATACGTTCCCCTCCTCGACGAGGTTTACAAGCTCTCGTCCCTCACCGCCGATCTCGACGGCGCGCCTGAGCTCGCGCGTCAGGGCAACAACGTCAACGAGCTGATCATCCCCAAGATCAGCATGGACGGACTCGCGAACTACTCGCGTAACGGCGGCTATGTCGACGGCGACGTCACCCTGACCAACGAGACGGTCAAGTGCAACTTCGACCGCGGCAGAAAGTTCGCGGTCGATACCCTCGACAACGCCGAGACCGCCGGAATCGCGTTCGGCTCGCTCGCGTCCGAGTTCATCCGGACGAAGGTAACTCCCGAGCTTGACGCATTCAGATTCGCGACTTACGCGTCGATTTCGGGTATCGGCACGGTTGACGCGGCGGCTCTCTCGACCGGAGCGAACGTAATTACCGCGCTTCGTGCGGCGGTCAACGCCATGGATGAGGCGGAGGTTCCCTCCACCGAGCGTTATCTCTACATCACGCCGACTCTCCTCGGACTCGTCAAGGATCTCGACACCACGAAGTCGAAGGAAGTTCTCGACGGCTTCGCAAAGGTTGTCAAAGTCCCTCAGACTCGCTTCTACACCGCGATCAAGCAGCTCTCCGGTAAGGTCGAACCCGTTTCCGGCGGAAGCACGACCGACGACCAGACCGCGGGCGGCTTCACGAAGGCCGACAGCGCGAAGAACATCAACTTCATGATCATCCACAAGCCCGCGGTCATCCAGTACCAGAAGCACGTCGCGCCGAAGGTCATCACGCCTGAGCAGAACCAGCACGCCGACGCGTGGGAGTTCGGCTACCGCACGGTCGGTATCGCCGAGGCCTATGAGAACAAGGTCGCGGGCATCTACCTCCACAAAGCGGCGTCGTAATGGACTACACGTACTACCTGAACGAATACCTCGCCGGGAAGTCCCCGCTTATCTCGGCTGAGGATTTCCCGCTTTATTGCCGTTCAGCCGGAAAGCGGTTAGCGCGATATATCGGCGAAGTCCCCGACACGGACGACGCAAAGCTCTGCCAGTGCGAGCTGGCGGAGCTTATTTATTCCGACGGTCAGACTGGGCGGGCGATCACGTCAGAGCATACGGGCGATCTCTCGGTGACGTACGAATCATCCGAAGCCCGCGCGAAGTCGCTCGCGTCGGCGGTCAGGGAATGCGTCTACCGATGGTTCGCCGACTCGGGGCTTCTTTACCGGGGGTGCTGATATGCTGACGAATTCAAGCTGTACGGTTTACCGTGAGAAGACTTTCGAGCGCGTTTTCATCCCGGTCTGCTTCTGGAAGGACTCGCGCGGGAAGGCTCTCGTCAAGGGCGGAATGACCGAGGACGCGGCGGTTGTCGTCTACATCCCCGAAAACTACGCTGAACTCGCGCCAAAGCCGCGCGACATCATCGTCCGCGGGAACTGCTCATTCGCCTTCGACACGACGAGCGAGAAGGCGGTTTCAGACGGCGTGAAGGCTCTCAGAGCGTCTGACCCGGTGACGGTAAGGACGGTCGAGGACAAGCTCTACGGCGCGTTCTGCCGCCATGTGAAGGTGGTGGCTCTGTGAATCAGCCGAAAGACCACGTTGACGGCGGCTTCAAGTTCCTCTGGAATCCGGTCTTCGCGAAGGCGACGAACGAGAATCTGAGAAGAGCGCAGGAATTTGTCGATTCCGAGTGTATCCGGCAGATGAAACGCTACACGCCCTACCGAACCGGATTCCTCTCGAACAACGCGCCCAAGCTCGGCACGAAGATCGGCTCGGGGCTGATCGTCTACAACGCGCCATACGCGCGCTACCAGTACTACGGCGAGGTCTACGGACCGAACATACCGATCTACAAGGACGGCGAGCTTATGGGCTGGCGTTCCCCGCCGAAGAAATCCCCGACCGGGCGCGAGCTTGAATACTCGACCGCGAAGCACCCCGACGCGCAGAAGCTATGGTTCGAGAAGATGAAGGAAGTCAAAGGCGAGGCGATCAGGCGCGGGGCTGAGAAAATCGCCGGAGGTGGATAATGAACATCATCGAAGCGGTCCGGAAGCTCCTTTCGGAGTTTCCGAAAATAAACGAGATTTCCGGAACGGTTCACATTGACTTCGCGGACTCCGAGCCGGACAGCTATTCGCTTTCGTCGGTTGGCGACGAGCTTCTCCGCGAGGACATTCTCGGGAATCCGATAAGACAGCACACATTCTATTTTTACAGCGTCTGGCAGTCTTTTAGCGACTTCGACAGGCTGAATAATTCCGGCGCGCTTCTGGAGCTTGCCGACTGGCTCGCAAGACATGGGCGCGGGCTTGAAATCACCGCCGAAATCGACGGCAGAGAGTATCCCGGCGAGGTGAGGAAGATCACCGCGGCGAACGGAATGCTCTTCGAGATTCCGCCCGAGCTGAACGGCGGAGTAAGGTATCAGCTCCAGATTATCGCCGAGTACAAAATTGACATGGAGGATTAAAAATGGCAAAGATCGAAAGAAAATATCTCGCTCACTACCTGAACGCGACGCCGGGCGGAGAGTCGGCGACCTACGAAAGACTCGGCTCTGACCTTGAGGAGTTCAATGTCGAGCTCGGCGCGGAGGTCGAGAGCAAAAAGAATATTCTCGGCGAGACGTCGGTAAACCTCAGCTCGTATGAGGCGTCGGCTTCAGTCGAGCCTTTTTACGCCGACAAGGCGTCGAAAATCGCGACGCTTCTTCAGGACATCATCGACAACCGGAAAGTCCTTGACGACGGCGGGGAGCCCCCGCGGGCAGACGTCAGGGCTAGGTTGTACTGACTCGATTATCGCGGTTCTGTCAGGAGGGGGTCGCGCTCCGCGCTCGCCCCGCTCAGGCTGCGCCTTCGCCTAAAGTAGAAGCTGCTTTTTGCGACGGTGGATGTTTGATTGGCACGAGACTGACGGCGGCGCAGAAACAAACCCTGACGTACGAGTGCAGGGTCGCACCCTGCCCGGCGTAAAGGAATACGCTATCAATGACGACCCGAACCGAATCATC
>CAKSOR010000045.1 GCA_934477985.1 uncultured Eubacteriales bacterium | reverse complement strand
GAAAAGGCTTGGATTTATGGGCTTTTCAGCGCAAAAAACAACCTTAAATCAGCGTTTCCTAAAGCCAGCCTGCGAAAGTCCGCACGGCTCAGGAATACAGGCTGAATAAAAACCGCTCCGCAGATGGATTACCATCCGCGGAGTTTTTTACCCTCTGGGCGCTGGCATGCCGGACCGGGCGCCGCGCTATCCAGCCCTGACCTTCTCGCCGTGCTTCACTGGCTCGTCACCGCTGATTATAATCTGCCGACCATCCCTTATGACCATGTCAATCGCCGCGCTTTTTCCGTCGCCGGCGAGCAGCCTCACCTTCGCGCGGCTCACGATATACTGCCCCGCCTCGCCCATCCCGGTGAGCGGGAGCGCGAGATACACGACATAAGTCCCGTCCCTGCCCGAGGGCGTCAGCGCGGAAAGCGGAACTATCGTCTCGTAGACCTCGCTCACTGTCTTCGCCTCATATGGTATGTACTTGTAGAGAATATCGTCCGGCGCGGCTGAGCCGTCGGTGTCAATCTTCACGTCGCGTATCTTCCCGTTTCCTTTCGCCGTCAGGATATAATCATTATCCTTTATCTCCGTAAGAAACTCAAGCGGCTCGCCGTCCGCTGCCGAGAGCTCACGGTCGACCGCGTTCTTGTAGAGCGACATTATCTTGTCGCCCTCCCGTACGGTGTCGCCCGGCTTCACGAACACGTCCTCGATGACCAGCGCCGCGGGCGTTCTGACGCGGATGACATCGCCGACCGCCTCCGGCGCGGTGTCGAGCACCCCTTTGACCGGCGCGGTCAGAGTCACTTTCTTCAGCGCGAGATTCTCGAGCGTCCGCGACATATACGCGAGTGAGAACACAATCACCGCGACCGTGAGACATATATATTTTACAAAATTCTTCATCCCTTCACCTCATATCCGCCGACGAATTCCTCAAGCTCATCCGCCATCCCGAAATAAAGCAGCATCGGCGGCAGGATGAACACAACGCTGAACGCGAAGGAATCCGCCCTGAACCTCCCGTTCAGCGTCGGAAGCAGAACCGACAGCGGATAACGCGTCGGGGCTTCGAGGAAGACGAGCGGCTGTTCGGTCAGATTCCAGGCATTCACAAACTTCAGAAGCGCTGTCGTGAGTACTCCCGCACGGGTCTGCGGCAGAGCGACGCTCATTATCTTTCTCAGCGTTCCCGCGCCGTCTATCTCGGCCGCCTCCATCGTCTCACGCGGTATCGACATGAACAGCACCGCTAAGACACAGATTTCAAAAGTGTCGAAGATATTGGTGACAATGACCGCGGCGTCGCTGCCAAAAAGCCCTGTCTCACGCAGAAGCAGATAATGCGGTATCTCGACCGACTGGTACGGCAGTATCATCAGCAGCAGATAAACCGCGACGACTATCCGTTTAAGCGGAAAATCACAGAACGCGAGACTGTACGCCGACGGAATGGCAATCACCATCGCCAGAGCCGTTGAGATTACCGAATACTCAACCGAATTCAGAAACGCACGAGTGTAGTCGGTGTTGCCTATGAGCGCGTCATAGTACTGCGAGAGCGTGAAATTGTCGGGTACGAACTTAAAATACTCTATCTTCGCCCGACCGAAGTAGTAGAAACCGAGATCGACGCGCGACATGACCGACCCGGCAACGGTCACGGCGAGCGGCAGCAGAAGCAGGGCGACAGCGGCTATTCCGACGACTGTAAGAAATATCCTGAGTGGTTTACTCCTTTTCACGTTTTTCCCTCCCCGCGAACCTCAGACAGACAAATACTATCGCCGCGAGACCGACCGCCGCCAGGACAATCAGCGTAGTCACAGCACAGAGCCGACCGTAATTCATGTTGATGAAGTTGTTGCTGATAAGGATAAGCTGAATAATTCGGGTTTTCATGCGAAAAAGGCTTGAATTTATGGGCTTTTTCGCGTGAAAACATCCTTAAATCAGCGTTTCCATAAAATGCTGCACAAGATAGATGCTGTCGTCCGGATAATTTCCGCCGATCAGATACACCTCGCGGTAGATTTTGCAGGAGTTCAGCAGCGAGAGCATGATTGTCACCGGAAAGACCGGCAGTATCGATGGCAGCGTGATATACCACGCGCACCTGAACCTCCCCGCGCCCGAGATCATCGCCTCTTCGTAGTACTCCCGCGGTACCCGTGCCAGAGCTATCTTATAAATCAAGAAGTTGAACCCGCCGTATTTGTAGACAAAGAGCGCGACGAGCAGTATGAACGCGAACTCCGAGTCATAGAGTTTATCCGCGTCGACTCCGAAAAGGAGTCCCGCCGCGCCACTCAGGAGTCCGCCGGACGAGAACATCAGCGATATGACGGTCATCAGCGAGGCGGTCGGAAGCAGTATTGTAAGATACATAGTGCCCTTGAATACCCGGTCGATACGGTCATCACCCGAGAACACCAGCGCCATCAGAAGCGGAAGAATCACAATCAGCGGCAGAGCGATAAGATAGAACCGTCCGGTGTTTCTCAGCGCGAGCCTGAAAGCCTCATTGTTTATAAGCCCGGAGAAGTTTTTAAACCCGGCGAATCTCCCCCAGCCGAGCCCGCTGAAGAACGACCGCAAAATCGTCTTCGCGAGCGGGCAGAGCGTCATGAACGTCACGCCGATGAGACTCGGCAGCATCAGCGCTACCCCGACAAGCGCCTGACGTCTGTTCCTCTTCATCGGTTCACTCGGACAGATAGAGCGAGACATTCTTCTTCCCGCTCTCAAGCGCGGCGGATATGTCCCCGCCGTTCGAGCAGTATTCCCTGACGACCGAGAATAGCCGCCCCGATGTCATCACGTCGATATAGACTCCGTCGTCAAGACTGTCTATCGCGTCAAAATACTTCTTCGCAAAGCCCTCTGGCAGGACGCAATCGTCGTTGAAGGTGTACTTCTCATCGACCTTTCCGTCGACATAGAAGTCGCGCAGCTTGCCGACAAGCCCGGTGTTCACCGGGATTCCCCAGGACATTCCGCAGAGATACTGCGATTCAATGCCGACGGCGCTCTCGATGAAGAGCTTCGCGGCTTCTTTGTTTTCGGTATTCGCGTTCACGAGAACGAGATAGTTCACGTTCGGCGAAGGCGCAGATCCGTCAACTGTCGGAAAGGTGATGAGTGCCAGCGTCTCTCCGGCGCTGAGTATCCGCGCGCACGCGGGGTTCATATAGCTGATATTCTCATAGTACCCCATGAAAGCCGGAGCGCTGTAGAACACAAGATCGCCCGAGCCATACGCCTGGTCGACCGAGCCGCCGTAGTCCTTCAGCTTCGCCGTGAAACGGTAGTCGTTGTACTTGTTTTCGGAGAAAATACCGGGAAACAGCTTCTCATAGGCGTCCGAAATCCCGCGGAGCAGGTCGGTCGCCGTCTTGTCGGTCCTCAGCGACTTATTTTCGTAGTCGATCAGCTCGATTCCGTTCTGGCGATACAGAAACTCGGTCGTGAAGACATCGAGAAAGGCATACCTGCCATCCTTGTAGATACCCTCAAGCGAGTCGGCGAACGAACCGAGGTCGGAATCGTCGACGCCGTACTTTGAGAGCCGCTCCTCGCTCGTCACCATGAACCCGACGCTGTAATTGAGCGGGATCATGTACTGCTTTCCCTCATAGCGCCCGGCTGCCAGGACGCGCTGATCACAGCCCGAGAGGTCGACTGAAAGCTCCGCGGTGTCGAGGAAAATGTCGTTCTGGAGGAGCTTCGTCAGATTCTGTATCGTGTTGTTCGCCGTGTTCGAGGCGAGCACTATGTCAGGACCTTCGCCAGCCATCAGATCGTTCGCGAGCTTTGTGCGGAAATCCGGGATATTGACGTCTGTGAAGTCGCTTGACTTTATCGTCACATCAGGGTTCTCGCGGACAAACTGATCGAGCAGCGCGTTCATATAATCGCCCGAGTAGCCGTCCAGCCATACCGAGAGCTCGGGCTCCCCGGTAAAATCGTTATGCCCGTTCTGAGCGTCGCCGCAGGCGGTGAGCGCGACCGATCCGCAGAGCGCCGAGAGTATCAGCGCCGACTTCAAACATCTGTTGCAGAGTCTCATACCGTGTTCTCCTGTTCCTGAACCGTTGCATACATTCCCGACAGTTCATTTTAAATATTTGTGATTTGACTGCATATATCTAAATCATTGTGATGCGTTCATCTGATTACATTATACACTATTGCTTCAGGTTTGTCAAGTGTTTTTTGAAAAAAGTGAAGAAGTATTTTCAGCCGTGCCGTTCAGCTGAATATACTTCTTCACTTTAATTATTTATTTCGCGCCGGAATCAGTTGTATATCTCCTCAATCGTCTTCTTCGCCGCTTCCTTCGCGCCGTCTATCAGCGACGCGTAGCACGACGCCACGTCGCGGCTGTCGTTATGGAGCAATTGGTGCAGCCCCGCGATAAGCCCGCCGAAGTCGAAGACCGCGCCTATATCGACCGCGCGGTTCTGCTTCACTAAGTCGAACATCCGCGCCGAATCCTCGTCGCGCATTCCCTTGCCGTAGATCGTGTAGTCATAATAAGCCGGTGTCAGCGTCGTCGACGACTTCGCCGCCATCGCCTCGACCACAATGCCGGTCATCTCGAGGTTCTGATTCGTCTTCGGGATCGAGAGCGACGAGGCGTTGCGCGGCAGAATCGACGAGATGTAATTCTCCTGCGACTCGTCGTATTTCGGAAGAGGAATCAGTCCGAAATCGCTCTCCATCCCGCGCATCAGCGAGTAAGTCAGCATGCTCGCGATATAGAAGGTCATCCGGTCCTCGCCGAACGACTTTCTGAGCACAGTGGAGTTCGGCGTGCCCTCGACAATACCCCAGTAGAGGTCGGAGTTGACCGTCGTCGGCTTATCGTAGAATATATCGAAAATCTTGTCGCAGACCGAAAGCGTCTTGTCGTTGTAGAACACGCACTCAAGCGTCGAGCCGTTGTCCTGCCAGTATTTGCAGCCCGCGCCGAGCAGGAGATTCGAGAAGTTCCAGTCGTCAGTTCCGATGCCGAAGCGGTCTTTGTAGGTGATCTCGCTGTCGCCGTCGAGGTCGGTGTTCGTCAGTCTGGCGTTCTTCAGAAGCTCGTCCATCGTCCACTTGCCCGAGTCGACGACCTCGTAGAGGTCGGGGAGATTGTAGTCGTCGGCGATCTTCTTGTTGAAGAAGGTGACCCAGGTCGCGTTGTCGTCCATTATGTTTATATCGCCCGCCGCGAGATAGGTTATCCCGCCGAAGGTCATCGCGTCGTTGACTCTCTGATCCCACCAGCTTCTCGAAAGGTCAATGTAGGGTACTTCATTTAGGTCGACAAGCCCGCCGTCCTGCGCGACTCCCATGCACTCGTCCATGCCGACCAGAAGCACCTGATAGGTGTCGTCACCCGCCATTATCGAGAGATTCGCGTCGGTCTTAGGGTCGTCCGACTTCGTCTCGGTGATCTTCACGTCGTACTTGTCCTCGACGAAGGTGTTCCGCTTGTAAACCGCGTCGTTGATCGGCTCGCCGTTCATCTCCTCTGCAAAGACCTCGATCGAGTAATTGTTCGCGTTGTGGCGCTCGCTTATCGTCAGGAAATTGACCTCCGCGCCGCCGAAAGTCTTGTCCGGCAGTCCGGGGTCGTCGGAAGCCGATGTGACCTCCGGCCCGGTCGTGGTGTCAGGCGTTTTGGTCTCGTCGGGTATCGCCTCACCGCCGCAGGAGACTATCTGCGACACCGCGAGCAGCGATGCCAGGCATAGCGCTGTTTTTCTCATTTTTATTCCTCCTCTGATAAAGACCGGTCATCGCACGGGAAGCCGGTCGGTTCTGATATAATTATAACAGATAAAAAAGGAATATAATACCCGAATCGTGACATAAATCAGGATAATTGTGACATGTGAGAGCCCCGCGCCGGCGCGTTAACAAAAAAGGCAGCCGCCAGCTGTCCGTATCGTCCTGAAAACCTATTTCTCCTCTTGACCCCAGGCGCGCTTGATGCTATAATAATCCCAGATGACGGCATAAACAGTCGTCAGACATATCATTTAAGGAGTGATCGACATGATCCTTGAAAAAACCGAAAAGCTTATGCGGGATGGGCTCTTGACCGGGCGGTTCAGCTCGTACGCCGTCCTGGTCTCCAAGGGAGACTCCACCGCTTATATAACCTCTCCCGACGTCGATATTGACACCTGTTTCGACATAGCCAGCATGGGCAAAGTGCTCGTCACCGCGCCGATGATCTTCAAAGCAGTCGGGGACGGCAAGCTCAGCCTCGACGACACGCTCGAAAAATTCTTCAATATCCCTGATAACGACCCCGAGCGCGACGAAAAGCGCAATATCACGATCCGTCAGATGCTCACCCACACGTCAGGCATCATACGTATTCCGCTCTCACCTGAGATAGCGGAAAAGGGAAACGACGCTCTCGCCGCGCAGATAATCGCCCACCCGCTCGCGTTCAGACCAGGGACAGGCTATGTCTACTCCTGCAACGCCTGCATACTCCTCGGCTTCGTCGCCGAAAAACTCTACGGCGAGCCGCTCGACAAGCTCTATGAGCGCTATATAAAAGCGCCGCTCGGACTCACCCGCAGCCGCTTCAATATCCCGGTCGGCGAGCCGAACTCCGCGATCTGCTACAGACGCGCCGAGTCCGGCGGAACGATGGTCGACGACGAAAACGTCCGCGTTATGAAGGGAGTCGCCGGAAACGGCGCGAATTTCTGGACTCTGCGCGATATAGACACCTTCTGCCGCGCGGTGCTTGATAACAGGTGGATCTGGACGCCCGGACTCTGCGCCCTCGCCGAGCGCGATTACACGCCGGACAAGAGCTGCGAGGAGGGTCGCGGACTCGGCTGGCTTTATGTAGACGAGCGCTATCATCAGACCGGAAAGCTCTTCCAAACCGGCAGCTTCGGTCACTGCGGTCACACCGGAACCTCGATGTTCATGAACCGCGAGGAAAGACTCCACGTGATAATCCTCACGAACGCGACCCGCCACAGCGCGATGAAGTTCGATTTCCGCGGCGAGGACTACGGATCGGTCATGGCAATGCGCGCCGAGATACACAACGCGATCGCCGACGACCTCGCCTGAGCCGGGTTCTGTCATCATCCGCCCGATCGTCAGCAGAGCCGCCTTCTGACGAACTCGGTCGGTGTGACTCCGGTGCGCTCCTTGAAAAAGCGCGTGAAATAGTTCGGATCAGTGAATCCGATCGCCGCGGCGGTCTCGTTGACGCTCTTCCCGGAGGAGAGCAGCTCCTTCGCGCGGTCGAGCTTCATGCGCATGATGTATTGCAGAGGCGGAACTCCGTAGACCGCGGCGAAGCGGTGTCTGAAATAATCCGGGCTCATCCCGGCGAGCTCCGCCAGAACGCGGACGTCGACATAGTTGTCGCAGAAATGCTCGCTCAGGTAATTTTCAGCGTCGGCGAGCTTTTCGGTCGCCCTCATTGAGCGGTTCGACAGCACCGAATCGCCGCTGATCGCCGCCAGCAGCTTGTAGAACGCCGCCATCGAATCGAACCCTCTCGCGTCGCGGCTCGACCAGATGTTCGCGAGCTTGCCGAAAAGCGAATAGATCCGCTCCTTGTCGCTGAGCTTTATCAGAATCGGATGCGGCGGAAGCTCCTTCATAGAGTCGAAGAAGATGTACGCGCCCGGACCGCCCTCAGTGACGACGCGGTCATAGCGGACGTCGCCGCGCACGGCTTTCGGAAGGTAGATCAGCGTGCCGCCGTAGTACTTGTAACTCTTTCCGTCGTAAACAATGTCGGTCTTTCCGCCGAGCTTCATGCCGAGCTGATATTTGTCATCCTCGGCAAAGCGGGAGACCCTGATGCCGGTGACCGACACGGAGCAGTAGGCTTCGAGCAAGGTCAGCCCCGTCCAGTCGTATTTTTCGAAATATTCTCTCATTTCCCCACCTCCGTTTTATACAGATAACAGACCTGTCAGGTGTCGTCCAACCGATATATCGGGACGATTACCGGACAGGTCTATTATATCACAGTCTACGCGGAATGTAAAGACCATAGTATCCGTTTTGTGCTGGTGAGCAGAAAATTCATGAGCCCTCCCCGCCGCGTTATCAATAGAGCTGTTCGATAACCCTCCCAATATATCAACGAGTTGGCAAAAGCCAACCTGTTCAAGTGCAAGGTTTTTTCACCAATAGGCTCAAGATTCCTGCACTTTCTGTTGGCACGGCTCGCCGAACCGACTGAACTATGCATTGCATCAGTGACTAACTTCCATAGAAAACGGTTGGAAAAGCCGTTTTTGTGGAATTGTGCGGCTGTCGACGCATGAATAAACCGAAACGCAGTTTGTTCAGCAGAAATTATGTAGAGATATAGATAATCGTCATCCCACGCGAATGACGCGAGTCCGGTAGCGCCTTTCTTCGAGTCGTCCTTTAAAGTCCCGACCTTGTACGCCTGACCATATCCGGCGTCCTTGACACCGTCAATCTTGAAGGTCGCCTTCGGGGCTTCATGCCCGAGCGGATCAGCCGCTGAAACAGCGGTCGCTCCGGCGGTCGCGAGCGCCGCGACCAATAACGCTGAAACGAGTTTTTTGCATCAGGATTTTTTCCTTCAGATTAAAAATTGCCATGATTTAATGACACAATTATCATAGCACTATAGCTGCTGACAAATCTTTTTTGTCCGTTCTGTAAACTCGGGAATTTTCAGTATCTTTCTGCCATTTGCGGGAACTTTTTCTGAATTTTATCGTCTTTTATAAACGAAATCATTTAAAAAAGGGGTACGCACCATGAAAAAAATGCCGATAATCCTTCTCACAGCTGGTCTGACACTCACACTGGCGACAACCGTCTTCGCGCTGACCGACGAGACCGTTCAGGCTCTTCTGAACCGCCGTCTCATAGTCGAGTACAACGGCGAGAGCCAGTCCATGACCGACGCAAACGGCAAGTCTGTCTACCCGCTCACCTACAACGACTCGACCTATCTTCCTGTGCGCGCGATCTGCGACATACTCGGCGTCGACATCGAGTGGGACGCCGACAACTACCGCGTCGTCATAAAGGACGACATCAGCGGCGACTCCGCGACCGTAAAAGGCTTCAGGTACGGATTTACCTCCTTTTACGAGCCCGGCAGGGGTTACCGTCTCGAGGCGGTCGATCACGCCGCCGGGAATGAGTATCATCTGCTCTACAAGACTCCCGACGGTATCAATTGGAAGACGGTCGACACCAACCTCGACAAGGTGTACTCGCGCAACGCAACGGCCTTCATATTCACCGACGAGAACACCGGTTTCATCGGCTTCCGCGCCGAGTCCGAGGACTTTCTCCCGGCGATAATGAAGACCGGAAACGGCGGAAAGACCTGGGAGAAGCTCACCGCCGTGAGCGAGCTCTGTGAGGAATACACCGCCGACGGCTGGATGCTCACGCCGGACTCGTTCGCCCTCAATGGCGGCGTTATAAAGCTCACCCTGACCGGCTACCGCGACAGCACGGCAGGACGCGATACAATCGCGCTCGTTCTCACCTCCGCGAATGGTGAGAACTGGAGCGAACCCGCGGAGCTTCCATACGCCGAGTCAAACGGTTGGAAGATCTTCGTGAGCGGCAGCAGCTACACACTCACAAACGGAAGCTCGACCTACACCTACTCTCCGGACGAGAACGCGCCGTTCAGCTTTAACCCGGTAGAAGGATTAACAGATCACATAAAGCTGCTCGCGAAGGGAAACGACATCCTGCTCGTATATCCGGCGGCAAAATATGAGTCGGCGAACGGTGTGACAGTCGCCGAAAACGGTCTGCTGATCGATGCCGCGACCGGTGAGATCACCTGCCAGCCGTCATTTTCCGGCGATGATATAACCGCGCTCTTCGATTATGACGGAACTCTCGCGGATAAGATCGGTGACCGCAATATCACCTGCGAACCCCTGCTCAGAGCCGGATATTACCCATGCCTGAACTACACCCTGACAACGACCGACAGTGAAAACATCCTCACCGCGACCGCGTATCTCAAGGCAGGGACTTCATGGAACGATCTGACGCTCACTCCGGGCAGAGCGGTCATCGGCAAGGACACGCAGAAGCTGATACCATACTACGACAGGGCATACGAAGCGTCCGGACTGCTCGAAATTTCGTTTCTGACAACCGATTGGAAGAGTACTTCTGAGCTGACAAAAGGCGGCATCAGATACCAATACGGAAAAGTCACCGACAAACGCTTTGAGGAGAACGGAATAAAGACGCTCGCTGACTTCAGGAACTATCTCGGGAAATACTTCACCAAGGAAATGGTCGCGTCGCTCCTGCCCGAAGACCGCCCCGACGATCCGGCCTACATTCCGTACTTCATTGAAAAAGACGGCGCGATATACGCGGTCGACGCCGCGCGCGGAAGCAACGCGTCCACTCCGTCGGTGATATACAGAGCGTCGGGCGACAAGCTGACCGTCGAAGAGTTCTACTATCCCGACTACGAGTACCACCGCGGCTACACGCTGAATTTTGTGAAATCAGGCGATGTGTATCTGTGCGCGAACACGATTCCGCTGCTCTACTAAAAAAACAAACGGACTGACGTGATTGCGGCAGTCCGTGCTTTTTTCGCGCCACAGCACGACCGCAAACCGCGGCTTTTTTCGCCATTCCCCTTGACAACCGACTGATTATATGCTATAATCTAATCAGATGAACGTGTGAGGAGATAACGATGAACTGTTACGAAAAAAATTTCAGACGCTCAAGACTTGTCATGCTCGGGCTTTCCGCGCTCTGGACAATCCTTTTCTGGTTTTTCTGGCTGAATTACTGCTTCGGTTTTTTCGCGCAATCTGTCGGCGGGTTCTCAGCGATCTTCGGCGGAGGTCTTATCTGGGTCTACCCGCTGTGCCATTTCCGCATCTGGAAGCACCTGACCGACTCTTCCTCCGAGGGTATCGTCACCGACGTAAAACGCGACAATGTCGTCCGCTCCGGATTTCTGACGCGCCGCCGGATTAAGCGGTTTTACCGCCTGACACTGACGGTCGGGACAGACTCGGGAAAGATCATAAAGAAGTCAATCGAGAGCGCCGAACCCTTCTACAACGACCGCTGGTACGTGGTCGGCGACCGCGTCCGATACCACCGCGGGACAAAATATCCGCTGGTCGTCGGCAGAATCCGTATCTGCGCCTATTGCGGCTCACTGCTCCGCCCCGAAGAAAAAAAGTGCGTCGACTGCTGGAAGGCTGCAGACGAATAATTGTTAATATTTCGTAAATCATTCGGCATTTCTCTTGACCTTCGACCTACTGTAAGGTTTATAATAGAGCTGTTCGATAACCCTCCCATTGTGTCAATCAAATTGCCGACTTCCGTCGCCAATTTGATACGCTAAAGTC
>CAKSOR010000044.1 GCA_934477985.1 uncultured Eubacteriales bacterium | reverse complement strand
TTTGCAAGCAACGCTTGCAAACGCTGCTCGCAAATCAAATATGGAATTATCTGGAAGCTGATGCTTACTTGGAAACCCTGAAGGCTTTCATCGACTTGATTTTCACCTCGCCGTCGGACGAAACGACCTCGAGCGTGAGCTTGCTCGTGCGCATCGTCGGGAAGCGGCAGATCGCCTTGTGACCGATCGTTTTACCGTTGTAGACGCAGATCATCTTTACTCCGAACGGAAGCCGCGCTAAAATTCTGAACTCGCTGACCGCCTCGCCATCGGTGATGTCTTCCTCTACAACTACCGTATCGACGAGCTCCGTGCCGACTTCGCCCGCGCCCCAGCCGAGATCGTCGCCTGAAATCGACCAATGCGTTTCGTTTTCCTGAACAATTCCGGAAAATGGCAGCGGATTTCCATAACGACGTTTGATTTCCTCGCCGAATTCGAGCAATCTCGCAGCGTCGGCTTCCGGAATCAGACCATTTGAGTCCGGACCGACATTCAGCAGCATATTCGCGCCGCGCCCGACCGAATATTCATAACGTCCGACAAGATCCTCTACAGATTTAATAGTGTCCATGTTCGCTTCGCAGTCGAACCAGGTCGTGCGGAGCATCATGTCGCACTCAGAGGGGAGATAGCGCATGCCGCCAACCGTACGGTCTTCGTCGGTATTGACAGAAAACGCCGCTTTATCGACCGAATTATTGTTCGGCATGTCTGCGTAACCGGCTTCGTTGCCGACCCAGCGCGTCTCGGGATCCCACATTGAGAAGATGCGGATGCCGGGCTGGAGCGTGCGGATTGTGCGAATAATTCGCTCTTTGTCGTACTCGTGGTTCTCTGAGCCGCAGCCGTCGAACCAGAGATAGTCAATCTGCCCATAATTTGACAGCAATTCGGAAATTTGATTGACAAAATAGTCATCATATTCTTTCGGCTCGTCGAATTTGACCGTTCCGCCCCACTGCGCGGGCGAGTAGTAGAGACCGACCTTCATGCCGTACGCGCGGCACGCCTTCGTGAATTCCGCGACGACGTCGCCCTTTCCGCCTTCCCAATTTGATTGCGCGACCGAATAATCGGAGTATTTGCTCTGCCAGTTCGCGAATCCGTCGTGATGCTTGCAGACGAGAATGCAATATTTCGCGCCGGCTTTCTTCGCGATGCGAACCCATTGCTTGCAATCGAGCCGTTTGGGGTCGAACGCGGTAGCGGGCATCGGCTTGCCGTCCCAATCGCTGTGGCCGGGGAAGAACGAGCGGATGCCGAAATGGAAGAAAATTCCAAATTCCCAGTCGAGAAACTCGAGCTGCTTTTGTGTAGGTTTGATCTTCATGCCTGATCTCCTTTTCCTTTTTAACAATTATAACACATTTTGTGCAATTTGTCAATGAAAAATCCGGTAAAAATATGTGAAAAACAGTAATAAAGGAGGTCGGTTTCCCGACCTCCGCAAATTCAGCAGCCGCAGCCTCCGCAACCGCCGCATCCGCAGCCGTTCGCGTTCGAAGTGCCGTTGCATCCGCAGCAGAAGATGATGAGGAGTGCGATGATGATGAGCCAGATGCACTGGTTGTCGAAGATATTGCACATGCAGTTGTTCATAATAACCTCCGTTCGGTGTTCCGATGGCGTGTTGTTCAGAGGAATTTTCATCCTCTGATACCATATTATGCCAGTGCTGCCAAAGTGCTACAGGAAAAATCTTACAGCTTTTCCAGTTTGAGGCTGTCGGAGTCGACAAACGCACGCACCGCGAGCTCGCTGTCGGTCGGAATGTCCTTCGTCGCGCCGCAATTTTTGCAGAAAACCTTGACGTGATCGTCCGAAACCGCGACGTCATAGTCGCCGTCGTCGCAGCAGCAGGTCACTTTTCCCGAATCAATCAGGTCGTGAATGACGTACATGACCGTGTCGTAGAGCATCGGATCGAGATAAGCGTCCTCGGCGTCGCGGTCAATGTCGCCGTGCAGCTTCTCGAGGTCGTCGATTCCGTTTTCCTTCAGAATTTTTTTCAGTTCCTCTTCCGAACTGTCGAGCGCCTTCTCGACCGCGTCGACTTTTCCGATGAAAACGATGTCGATTCCCGAGTAAGGGCAGGGGTAAACGAACAGGTCGCGGTCAAAAAACATCTTCGACGAGATGACGAAACTATGTTCCTTGTCGCAGAACATGCACGGAACTGTGATTCGCAGTTTGCCGTCGTTTGTCAGGTTGATCGTGAGCTCGGACGCGCCGCAGTCGCACTTGAGTTTTTTCATTTCGCCGGATAGAGAGAAAACGCCGACCAGACTTTTGACGCCGCTTCCGCAGTAAGGGCAGCGGTAGGCAATGCAGGTTTCGCGTGAATTAAGAATCATAATGATTTTCCTTTCGTTGGGCAGAACCCTTCATAATATATTATACCACAAAATCGTGAATTTGTCAAGATTCCTCTTGACATTTCGACGAAAAAGTAGTATAATATAAGTGAGTGAATTTCAAAAGGAGCGCAACTATGACAACTGTATACATGCTTACCTCGCAGTCGCGCGTGCAAATGATGTCGTTCATCATCAAAAGTGATGACTGCCTGCTTGTAGTCGACGGCGGAAACACCTGCGACGCGGATTTTCTCTGCACATACGTCCGCAGTCTCGGCGGAAAAATCGACGGCTGGTTTCTGACGCACCCGCACAGCGACCACATCGACGCGATGTACTCGCTGCTCGAGCGGCGTTTTGATGATGTCGAGCTCGGAACGATTTACCTGAACTTCCCGAGCGATGAGTTTTTGAAGACGGCGGATCCGAATCAATTCGAGCACGTTGTCCGATTGAGAGAGCAATTCGCAACGCATAACATCAAACCGCACATAGTTCACGTCGGCGATGTGTACAATTTTGGCGAAATGACCATAAAAGTCCTGCGTGAACCCGATGAATCAATAACGACCGGCGATCCGTACAACAACGCGTCGGTTGTTTATCGGCTCGAGGCGGACGGGAAGAGCATGATTTTCCTCGGCGACCTCGGCGTCGACGGCGGAAAGCAGCTTTTGGAACAAGTTCCACGGCATCTGATCAAAGCGGATTACGTGCAGATGGCACATCACGGACAAAACGGTGTCGACAAACCGGTCTATGAGGCGATCGACCCGGATTATTGCTTCTGGTGCACGCCGGATTGGCTCTGGGACAACGACGCCGGGCGCGGATACGACACGCACAGCTGGAAAACGATCGTGACGCGCGGCTGGATGAGCGAAATCGGCGTGAAATGGCATTATATTTCGAAAGACGGCACACACGAAGTGCCGCTGGCGGAAGAAAGGAAAAATATTGAAAAGCGAAAAAAATAAAACAAAATACACCTCGATCGGCGGGCAAGCGTTGATTGAAGGAATCATGATGCGCGGTCCGGAGGTTTCGGCGATGGCGGTGCGCGACCCGGAGAGGAAAATCGTCCTCGAAGAGTGGAAGACCGAGTCTTCAACCCGCCCGAAATTCTGCAAACTGCCGTTCATCCGCGGAATCTTCAACTTTTACGACTCGATGAAGGTCGGCTACCGTTGCCTGATGCGCTCAGCGGAGATCTCAACACCTGACGAATCCACCGAAAAGACCGAAAAAGAGAAGAAAAAGGACTCGATCCTGATGTCGGCGGCGATGGGTATCGGCGCGGTGCTCGGCGTCGCTTTGAGCGTTGGGCTGTTCATCTGGCTGCCCGCGCAATTATTCCAATTATTGGCAAAATTAGTTCCATCGCTTGATCACCGGGTCATCCGCGCGGTCTTCGAAGGCGTATTCCGGCTGATACTTTTCGTCGGGTACATGGGGCTGATGTGCCTGATGAAGGATATGCGGCGGGTTTTCGAGTACCACGGCGCGGAGCATAAGACGATTTTCTGCTTCGAGGCGGGACTTCCGCTTACGGTCGAGAACGTCCGGAAGCAAAAGCGCTTTCATCCGCGCTGCGGAACGTCGTTCATGATACTGATGCTGTTGGTCGGAATCATAATTTCGATGTTTATACAAGTGTCGAACCCAATTCTGCGCACGCTGATCAAGCTGGCGCTCCTCCCGCTGACGGTCGGCATCGGCTACGAGCTGATTAAGTACTGCGGCAGGCACGACAACACGCTGACGAAAATAGTTTCAGCGCCGGGCATCTGGCTTCAGCACATCACGGTTCACGAGCCGGACGACTCGATGATCGAATGCGCGATCGAAGCGATGACTGCGGTCATCCCGCCCGAGAAAAAAGCGGAATAAAATGGTTGGCGAAGCGAAGCTTTGCCAACCATTTTTTGAAACAAATTTTCAAAAATCAGCCTTTAAGCCGATTTTTTCTTCAGGAAGCGGCTCGAGACACCAGCAGACCACGACGGTCAGAAAACTAAAGCAAAGCTGGAAAAGCGAATTCTCCAGTCCGCGAATAATCGCGGATTTTTTGTTTGCCATGACCATCACAGAATAGGCAACCGCCGAAAAAAGCCCGCAGATAACGCCAAAATATCTATTTTGCTGGAAAACTGCCATTTATCAGAAAAATCCCGCACAAAACCGCCATAAAACCGACAATTTTCGCGGCAGTCAGCTGTTCTTTGAACAAAATCAGCGAGAGAATCATGACAATTAAAAGACTACAATGGTAGAATAGAGACGCGACACTGACACCGATCTGCGCGTAAGCCTCATAAAGCAGCATCCAGCTTGCGCCCATCGCGACGCCTGAGATCGCGAAGAAGAGAAGGTCGCGTTTGAATCACGGAAATGTAAATTTATTTTTACACGCAAGGAAGATATCCAGCAGGATCAGGCTTCCAATAAAGATTCGGAACAAAAGATCTGCGTGCTTTCGAGCCTGATATGCCGCGCGACGATCCCGTTCGGGCCGAAAAAGCAGCAGCGCGGCTATGTACCGGGTGAAAGATTTTTTCATTTTTCGATGTTTTTGATGATTTCGGCGATCGCGCCGTCATCGCAGCGGCAGACCTGCATCTTGCAGATTTCCTTGACGCGTTCGATTGCGTTCGCCGGGCAGCAGGGCACATCGGCGTGGCGGAGCATGTCGAGATCGTTCTCAAAATCTCCGGCGGCGAAAATTTTCAGCTTGTCCGAAGCGCGCCCGGTCTTGATCAGAAGTTCGCGAAGGCGATCAAGCGCGGTGCCTTTGGTTGCGGATTTGTCGTTGAATTCATATATTACATCACATGATTTTACAAAATCGAAATACTTGGCATATTCCGCTTCAAATCTCTCGCGGATTTTGTCGAGAGACGCGCAAGGACCATCGAACGCGACGCGATACCAACCGCAGCGTGGAACCTCGTCTACCGGCATAAAACCGACAATTTTGTCAGATTTCTCGGTCCAGTCGGTCTTGTGAAGGACATATTTTCCATTTTTTGAAGAAAGACGGGCGCTGACCTCAGGAAAATCCGCCGTCGCGCGCTTTATAAGCTCTGAAGCGCGGTCGGCGTCAAGGAAAATCTCGTTGTACGCACGGTTTTCGCGAAAATCGTAGGCAAACGCGCCGTTGCAGCTGATGCAGGGAATATTTGCCAGCGTCGGCATCAGCGGCGTGAGCTCTTTGCCCATCATTTCAGGCACGCGCCCGGTCGCGACCGCGAAAAGTCCGCCGTTCGCTTTAAAATATTCGACCGCGTCGAGGTTGCGCTTGACGAGTCCCGACTGAGAGTTGAAAAAAGTTCCATCGAGATCGGTGACGATTGCTATGTCAGAAAACTTCATTATACAAATTCCTTTCGTAGAATATCTACAACTTTATGGAAATAATCCGGCAATTCAGAGTCAAAACGCAGAAATTTTCCCGTAGTCGGGTGGACAAATCCAATAGATTTCGCGTGCAGACACTGCCCGCCGAGTGCCATCCTCTGTTCAAATTTCGTATGTCCGCCGCCGTAAGTCTCATCGCCGAAAACCGGATGTCCGAGCGACGACATGTGCACACGGATCTGATGCGTCCGCCCGGTCTCAAGTTTGAGCGCGGCATAGGAATAGCCGTTGAAATGCTCTAAAATCGTAAAATGTGTTCGTGCCGGACGTCCATTTGCGACGATCGCCATTTTTTTCCGATCTTTCGGCGACCGACCGATCGGTGCGTCGACCGTTCCAGAGTCAGCTTTGGGATTGCCGACAAGAATCGCCCGGTATTCACGCTCAAAACTGTGTACTTTTATTTGCTCGGCGAGTGAAATATGCGCCGCGTCATTTTTCGCGACGATCAAAAGTCCACTGGTATTTTTGTCAATTCTGTGAACAATCCCAGGGCGAATCACGCCATTTATTCCCGAAAGATCCTTTATGTGGAAAAGAAGCGCGTTTACGAGCGTCCCATCGGGGTTTCCGGGCGCGGGGTGAACGACCATTCCGCGCGGTTTGTTAACAACAAGCAAGTCGTTGTCCTCATAAACAATCTCTATCGGGATGTCTTGCGGCTGCGCGTCGGCGGGAATCGGCTCTGGAAGCTCGCATTCAAGCTCATCTCCGGCGCGGAGCTTGTAGTTTTTCGCCGGAATCGCGCCGTTCAGCGTCACAAATTCACCGCCAATCAGCTTCTGCGCCGCCGAGCGTGTGATATTCTGCCATTCCGCGACGAAAATATCGATCCGTTTACCGGCGGATTCGGGTTCGATTATCATTATTCACCTCAAAGTATCGAAACTAATTCCAAAGTTTCAATAAAAAGTGGCTTGCGAGAAATCCCAAGCCACTTTTTGTCAGTTCGTGTTAGTATTTTTCGCTGACTTTTTATCTTTTACTTCTGTCAAAATGACCCAGAGTACAATCAACCCCGCACCAACGCAGACAAACGAATCCGCGCCATTGAAAACCGCGAAGTTAATCAGCCGGAAATCGACGAAATCGACGACATAACCGAGCACAACACGATCGATCATATTGCCGATGCCGCCGCCCGCGATGAACGCGAGCCCGGTAAACAGCAGGGGATCATGATATTTTTTGTACCAACCCATCATAAAAATGAGAATTCCGATCACCGCAATTGTGGAAGTTAACATAAATATCCACCGATGATTCTTCATCATCCCGAAAGCCGCGCCAGTGTTTTCGACATACGTCAAATGCAACACGCCTTCAATCAGCGGTTTGGTGTCGATCGACTTCAAGTGTTCGACAGCAAGCTGCTTCGTCCATTGGTCGATCACCACTACAAATGCCGTGATGAGCAGGTAAATTATACGTCCCATCAGCCCTCGACGACCGAGTGGCAGCGGTGGCAGAGATGCGAATCGCCGTCCTCGACCGCGTCAGTCGTGTACTTCCAGCAGCGATCACAGCGGATGCCGTCGGCAGCCTCGACCTTGACGCCCGAAAGTCTGGTGCAATCGACGAACGCGCCATCGACCGGCTCGCCCTTGAAGAGCTCGACTCCCGAAACTATGAAAATAGTTTCAAGCTCGTCCTCGCCAAAGCTCTCGAGAACCTTCATCGCCTCGTCGTCGGTCGTGTAGATCGAAACCTTCGCGTCGAGCGATTTACCGATCAGCTTCTCGGCGCGCGCGACTTCAAGCGCCTTCATGACATCGTCGCGAAGCTCGAACAGCGCGTCATAATGCGCTTCAATTCCGTCGAAATCAAGCGCCGGATCGTACTTCGGCATGTCGGAAAGGAACACGCTGCGCTTGTCGTCCGAATCGACGTGCTTCATATAGTGCCAGATTTCCTCGGCGGTGTACGAAAGCAGCGGCGCGAGCAGGCGGGTCAGCGACGACAGAATAATGTACATCGCGGTCTGCGCGGAGCGGCGCTCTCTCGAATCCGTCTTCTCGACATAAAGACGATCCTTGGTGATGTCGATGTAGAGCTTCGACATGTCGATCGTGCAGAAATTCGAGATTGCCTTGATGATGATGTGGAAATCGTAGCGGTCATACGCTTCGACCGACTCCTTGACGAGATGGTTCAGCCGCGCGAGCGCCCACTTGTCGATGTCGAGCAGTTCGTTCACCGGCAGCATGTCGCGGTTCGGATCGAAATCTTCGCCGTTTTTGCCAAGATTTGCCATTATGATGCGCGCGGTGTTGCGGATTTTGCGGTAAGTCTCGGAAAGCTGCTTGAAAATCGGGTCGGAGACGCGGACGTCGACCTGATAATCGCTCGAGCAGACCCAGAGACGGAGCAGGTCAGCGCCGTACTTTTTGATGATTTCCTCGGGCGCGATCGTGTTGCCGAGCGACTTGTGCATCGCCTTGCCCTCGCCGTCGACCGTCCAGCCGTGAGTCAGAACCTGACGATAAGGCGCGCCCTGTCCCTTCGCGCCGACCGCGGTCAACAGGGAGGACTGGAACCAGCCGCGATACTGATCGGCGCCCTCGAGATAGAGGTCAGCCGGCCAGCTCATATTGTGCCAATGCGAAAGCTCGCCATCCTCGAGCACCGCGAAATGTGTGGAACCCGAGTCAAACCAACCGTCAAGCGTGTCGGTTTCCTTCGTGAAGCCATGGTCGCAGCCGCAGTGCGGGCACTTGAAGCCGTCTGGGAGCAGCTCCTCGGCGGTCAGGTCGAACCACGCGTTCGAGCCTTTTTCTGAAAATAGTTTCGAAACTTTTTCTATAGTTTCATCGGTAGCGATCGGCTTGCCGCAATCCGGGCAATAGAAGACCGGAATCGGCAGTCCCCAGTGGCGCTGACGCGAGATGCACCAGTCTGCGCGTTCGTTGATCATCGAGATCATGCGCTCCTTGCCCCACTCGGGAATCCACTGAACATCGTCGCACGCTTTGACAGCCTCAGCGCGGAACGCGTCGACCGAGCAGAACCACTGCGGAGTCGCGCGGAAGATGATCGGATGCTTGCAGCGCCAGCAGTGTGGGTAGCTATGATTCACCTCTTCGGATGCGAAGAGCGCGCCCGAAGCCTTGAGGTCGTCAAGGATCGCCTTGTTCGACTCGTCGTAGTACATTCCGGCGAATTTTCCGGCGTCGGCGGTCTGATAGCCGCGGTCGTCGACCGGGACGATGATGTCCATCTTGTAGCGGCGGCAGGTGACGTAGTCGTCGGCGCCGAAACCGGGCGCGGTATGGACGCAGCCCGTACCGGAGTCCATCGTGACGTAATCGGCGCAGACAAGCAGACTGTCTCTGTCAAGGAAGGGGTGCTGAGCCTTCATGTACTCGAAATCCTGACCCTTGAACTCCTTGATCCGCTCGTATTCGGTGATTCCGGCGGCAGCCATCGTCTTGTCGGCGAGCGCGTCGGCAACGATGTAGGTCTCGCCGTTTGCCGCCTTGACCGCGACATAGGTCTCGCGCGGATGAACGGCGATCGCGAGGTTGCCGGGGAGCGTCCAGGTCGTAGTCGTCCAGATGACGAAATAAGTTTTATCGAGGTCGAGTCCGAGCTTTCCGAGATCGTCCTTGACTTTGAATTTTACATAGATAGAGGTGCATGGGATGTCCTGATACTCGATCTCAGCCTCAGCGAGCGCGGTCTCATCGTGCGGACACCAATAAACCGGCTTGAGTCCCTTGTAAATGTAGCCTTTTTTGTACATTTCGCCGAAAACCTTGACCTCACGTGCCTCGAATTTCGGATCCATTGTCAGATAAGGATTGTCCCAATCGCCGAGAACGCCGAGGCGCTTGAACGATGCCATCTGAATGTTGACGTAATCCTGCGCGAACTTGTGGCAGGCGTCGCGGAATTCAGGGATGGACATTTTCTTTCTGTCGAGCTTGGACTTCTTGATGATCGCCGACTCAATGGGCATGCCGTGGTTGTCCCAACCGGGAACGTAGGGCGCGTAATAGCCCTCCATCGACTTGAATTTGTTGATTATGTCCTTGAGAACCTTGTTCATCGCCGTTCCCATGTGGATATTGCCGTTGGAGAAGGGAGGTCCGTCGTGGAGAATGAAGTGCTTGTGCCCCTCGTTGCGTTTCAGCATAGCGTGATAAACATCCTCTTCGGTCCAGACCCTGGCGATCTCGGGCTCACGCTGAGGAAGGTTTGCCCGCATCGAGAAGTCGGTGCTCGGCAGATTCAGGCTTTTGGAATAGTCCTTTGGCATTTTATTAGTGCTCCTTAATTATTTTTTCTTCTTTGCGTCGTTGTTGAAAAGCAGGTCGAAATCCGCCTGTTTCTTGTCGTCTTTCTTGTCTTTTCCGGTCACGGATTTGACAAAATCGAGGTAATTCGCGTCGTCGTCGAGGTCGCTGTCGGGCGTGTTGATGACATCGTCCTTGTAGCGTTTGTTCAGCTCCTTAATCGAATCCGTGATGCTGCCCTTCGAGGATTTCGAGAGCGGCTCGCGCTCGATCGAGAGCGAGCTTGTGTCGATTTCGTCGGCGACTTCCTCGTCAGCTTTATCGTCGAGCTTGTTGAATATGACGGTATCGGACGGGTTTTCCTCCGGTTCTTCTGTCGGAATCGGAGAATTTTCAGTCTCACTGGCGGGAGTAAAGGTAATCGTCTCATCGGAAGCCGGTTCGATGCCTTCATCATGTTCAGGCTCGGATTCGACTGTCGGTCCGGAAGTCTTTTCGTTTGTCGCGTAAGCGTCGGCGATGCTCTGCTTGAGCGAGGAAACGGCTTCGCGCCTGATCGAATCGGTGTCGGGGATGTCCGCCATGTCGACGCCATCGGTCAGCGTGTCGATGTACTTGATGTGCTCGGAATAGCGCTCGAACAGCTCCTGTTTCAGATTAAGCGTGTCGCTTTTGAGCGCTGTCAGCGTCGCGCGGCCCGACTCGATTTTCTCGTTGAAATCGGCCAGAATCGTGTTGCAGCTCGACTTTGCCGAGCGGATAATCGCCTCGGCGCGCTCTTCGGCGTCGGATTTTATCTTCGAAGCGGCGCGTTTCGCGTCGATAAGGGCGCTGCGGATCGAATCCTCCTCGCCCTTGATCTCGTCAAGTTTGGTGACGGTCGACTTGAGTTTGCGCTCAAGCTCGTCGTTTTCGCGGTAGAGCTCGGTGTATTTCCCGATCAGAAATTCGATGTACTCATCGACCTCGACGGGGTTGTAACCACGCATCGCGCGGGAAAATGTCTTGTTTTTGAGTTCATGCGGTGGGAGCATTTTTACCGTTCCTTTCATTATTATATCTCGCGCTTTACAGATAGCGCCGGGCAAAGAGCCGCACGCGACCTTTGTTCGTCAGCTCGCCGATTCTGTCGACGACAAATTTGCCGCCCTTGACCCTTCCGTCGCGTCGGACCGAGATCACGTCGCCGTTTGACACCTCGGCGTCAGCGTCGGCGGCGGGGAAGTGATCGTGCTCGACAAAACCGCGCCGTATCAGCTCTTTCGCCGTCTCGCGCGAGCAGTTAGTGAGCTCCGAAACGACCGAATCGAGCCTTGCGGACGCGACTGTCCCGGTGACGGCCTCGAAATCGCGCGACAGTTTTATGTCCTCCGGCGCCTCGGCGACCTTCACATGGTCGCGTCCGACCTCGGAGAGCGAGTTTTTCAGAAAATTCGCGATGCCCGGCTCAGCGAACACAACCGCGCCCTCGTCGACCAGAATAATATCGCCGACATGGTCGCGCTCGATTCCGAGTCCGAGCAGAGCGCC
>CAKSOR010000043.1 GCA_934477985.1 uncultured Eubacteriales bacterium | reverse complement strand
GTATACATCCTGACCTCCCGGGCAACAATAAATGACTGTACGGATATTATATCATATCGCGCGTGAAATTTCAAGCGTATGGTAAAAAATTCACCGTAGATTTTCGAACATTCAGAGTAGTTTATTCTATTTCAATTTTCCCCGATGTGTTGTATAATATTATCACAACAAGAGAAAGGAAGGTTTCAACAAAATGAAAACCAGAAAAATCTTAGCGCTTACCTTAGCGATTCTCATGGCAGTATTCGCCTTCACCTCCTGCGGCTCGACCGCTGGTGGAACCAAGGGAGACGTAGCTGTCTTCTACTACACCTTCAGCGACACCTATATCTCGACCGTCCGCACCGCGATGGACAAGCTCCTCAAGGACGCCGGATATAAGTTCCAGGACTACGACGCTAACGGTAACCAGACCACTCAGACCGAGCAGGTTCAGACCGCTATCACCAAGGGCGCGAAGACCCTGATCGTCAACGTCGTCGACACCGGTTCGAACGACGCCGCTCAGAACATCGTCAACCTCGCGAAGAACGCCGGAATCCCGGTCATCTTCTTCAACCGCTCGGTCGATGAGTCGGTTGTCTCGAGCTACGACAAGTGCGTATTCGTCGGAACCGACTACGAGATGGCAGGTCACATGCAGGGCGAGATGATCGGTAACTACCTCGTTGAGAACTACGACAAGGTCGACCTCAACGGCGACGGCAAGATCAGCTACGTCATGTTCAAGGGTCAGGAGGGCAACCTCGAGGCTATCGCCCGCACCCAGTACGCAGTCGAGGACGCCAACAAGATCCTCAAGGCTGCCGGCAAGCCCGAGCTCAGCTTCTACGACGCTTCCAACTCCAGTAAGTACCTCGTCGACCAGGACGGTCTGTGGTCGTCCGCGGCGGCTACCAACTATATGAGCACGATCCTTGCTCAGTACAGCGAAGGCAACAAGAACATGGTCGAGCTTGTCATCGCGAACAACGATGAGATGGCTCTCGGCGCGATCTCGGCACTCCAGGCGGCAGGCTATAACAACGCTGGCAAGACGGTTATCCCGGTATTCGGCGTTGACGCTACACCGGCGGCTCAGTCGGCTATCCAGAACGGCTCTATGATCGGTACGATCAAGCAGGACGGCGACGGAATGGCTGAGGCTCTCAAGACAATCACCGATAACTTCACCGAAGGAAAGTCGGCGCTCGAGGGAATCGACAGCGCAAAGCTCGTCGGCAACTGGAGAGTAAATATCCCATACTCCGCATATCTTGGCTGAGTGCCGGATGGCACTCCGGGGGGCGCGAGCCCCCCGGAAATTAATCATTATTCATTCTTCAATATTCATTATTCATTAAGCCGACGTCCGGACCGTAATGAGTAATGAAGAATGAATAGTGAATAACAGAGCTGTTCGATAACCCTCCCGAATTATACCAAAGAGCTGGCAAAGCCAGCTCATCAGAATTGCCGGCTTCCGTCGCCAATCTGATACGCTGAAGTCGGGTTATCGGACAGATCTGATGAATAATTATGGAGGGAGCAACAATATGGCAGAACTGCTTCAAATGGAAAATATATGCAAGGAGTTCCCGGGCGTCAAGGCGCTCGACAACGTTTCGCTGACGGTGCGCGCGGGAACGGTGCACGCTCTGATGGGCGAGAACGGCGCGGGCAAGTCGACGCTGATGAAATGTCTGTTCGGAGTCTATCAGAAGGACGACGGAAAGATTTTCCTCGAGGGACAGGAAGTGAACTTCCGCAACTCGAAGGAAGCGCTCGAGCACGGAGTCGCGATGGTGCATCAGGAGCTGAATCAGGCTCTCAAACGCAACGTCATGGACAATATGTGGCTCGGAAGATTCCCGAAGGTCGCCCCCGGCATCCCGCTCACGAGTGAGAAGAAGATGTACGACGCCACCAAAAAGCTCTTTGAGGAGCTTGAGGTGAATGTCGACCCGAAAACGATAATGTCCAAGATGCCGGTCTCGCAGCGCCAGATGGTCGAGATCGCGAAGGCGGTCTCGTTCAACTCGAAGGTCATCGTCTTTGACGAGCCGACCTCATCGCTGACCGAGGAGGAGGTCGAGCACCTCTTCCGGATAATCGACATGCTCAAGAAACGCGGCTGCGGCATCATATACATCTCACACAAAATGGAGGAGATTCTCCGCATATCCGACGACGTCACGGTCATGCGCGACGGCAAGTGGATCGCCACGAAGCCCGCGAAGGAGCTCACGATGAACGAGATCATCAAGCTGATGGTCGGACGCGAGCTCACCAACCGCTACCCGCCTAAGACCAACAAGCCGGACGGAGTGCTTCTCAAGGTCGAGCATCTCTCAGGCGAGTACTCGCACCTTCGCGACGTCTCGTTCGAGGCGAAGCGCGGAGAGGTTCTGGGAATCGCCGGACTCGACGGCTCGGGACGCACCGAGGTGCTTGAGACCCTGTTCGGGGTCGCGGCGCGCAAGAGCGGCGAGATCACGCTCGACGGCAAGAAGATAAAGAACAGGAATCCGCAGGACTCGATAAGGAACGGCTTCGCGCTGCTGACCGAGGAGCGCCGGGCGACCGGAATCTTCGGAATCCTGAATATCCGCGAGAACACGGTCATCTCGAGTCTCAGGAAGGATCACACAGGACCGCTTCTGAGCGAAAAGAAGATGCGCGACGCGACCGACTGGTGCATAAAGTCGATGAGAGTCAAGACTCCGACTCAGGAGACGAAGATACGCAGCCTCTCGGGAGGAAACCAGCAGAAGGTTATTCTGGGACGCTGGTTGCTGACCGACCCGACGGTGCTGCTGCTCGACGAACCGACGCGCGGAATAGATGTCGGCGCGAAGTATGAGATCTATCAGCTGATACTGAACCTCGCGAACGAGGGCAGGACGGTAATCATGGTGTCGTCCGAGATGCCGGAGCTGTTAGGCGTATGTGACCGGATAATGGTCATGTCCGGCGGCAGGCTTGCCGGAACGGTGGACGCGAAGACCACAAATCAGGAAGAAATAATGGCTTTAGCCGCAAAGTACGCTTAATAAGGCGAGCCTGTATTATTCATTATTCACTAATCATTATTCAATATTCATTAAGAAAGCTGACGGCTGGCAGGCACGTAACCAAGCAGACCAAGCCAAAGGTGTCGATGAATAGTGAACGGTGAGTAATGAAGGATGAATAATGAATAGTTGAATCGAAAAGGAGTTGTCAAAAATGCAAAACATATTCGCAGCCAAAATAGAGAAGACCAAAGCCGGATGGGAAGCCTTCAAGGCTCTCGACAAGCGCGACAAGCGCCGCAGGGTAACCGACTTCTTCTTCAACAACGCGATGGTAATCGTCATTCTCCTCGCGGTCATAGTCATCTGGATACTCCAGCCGAGCTTCCTGTCGCTCTCCTCCATAATCAACATCATCTCGCTGACGGCGGCTAAGCTGCCGATAGCGCTCGGTATCGCCGGATGTATCGTCCTCACCGGTACTGATATTTCGGCGGGCCGTACAGTCGGACTGACCGCCTGCATCGCGGCTTCGCTGCTTCAGGTCGCTTCCTACGCCAGCAAGATGTTCAAGGGCATCGGCGTAATGCCGCTCTGGCTCGTGCTTCTGGTTGTCATCCTGACCGGCGCTCTGGTCGGACTTGTCAACGGCTTCTTCGTAGCTAAGTTCAAGCTCCATCCCTTCATCGTAACGCTCTCGACTCAGCTGATTGTCTTCGGTACTGTCCTTCTCTACCTCATGATCGGCGGAAACAACGGTCAGACTCTCTCGGGTCTTGACGAGGGCTACCTTGAGTTCGTCAAGGGCACGCTCTTCACTATCGGCGGCGTGGCTGTTCCGAAATATGTGCTCTACGCAATCATACTCACGGCGATCATGTGGGTCATCTGGAACAAGACGACCTTCGGAAAGAACATGTTCGCGGTCGGTTCGAATGAGGACGCGGCGAACGTCTCGGGCGTCAATGTCTTCTGGACTATCGTCGGAGTCTTCGTACTCGCGGGCGTGATGTACGGCATCACCGGCTTCATCGAGGGCGCTCGAATCGCTTCCTGCTCGGCGAACACCGGACTCAACTATGAATCCGACGCGATCGCGGCGTGCGTAATCGGCGGCGTCTCGTTCGTCGGCGGTACCGGTAAGATCAGCGGCATCGTGGTCGGTGTCCTGCTTCTCCAGATCATCTTCACCGGACTCACCTTCCTCTCGGTCTCGCAGAACATGCTGTATATCATCAAGGGTCTCATCATCCTCATCGCCTGCGCGGTAGATATGAGAAAGTACCTCGTCAGAAAGTAAGTTCAGAAAGGACAACATCATGGACGAAAAGCGCGACAAAGCGGCCGGAGGACTGTACCGGCACGTAAAGGTCTCAGTGAAGACCGTGAATATAGTCATCGCGGTGGCGGTGCTCGCGCTGGTCATCGTCATGGTGATCGTCGTGAACAACAACGGTTTCGTGATAAACTTCGACACCGACGGCGGGTCTTACATCGCGCCGGTCAGGGGATACTACGGCGAGCTTCTGACAGAGCCCGCCGCGCCGGTCAGGGAAGGATACGTCTTCACAGGATGGTATCTTGACCGGGATCTTAAAAACAAATGGATTTTTTCTGAAGAAACTCTGACCGGGGATGTAACTCTTTACGCCGGATGGGACACTAAATAAAAGGAAAAGAAAGAAAGTTTTCGGAGCGCTGCCTGCTGACACGGGCGGCGCTTTCTCGTTTTTGGAATTTTCACGAATACACTTGCTTTCTTAACATTTTCGGGCTATAATATATCATAAGGATAATCTGAATAATTGGGGCTTCCACGCGAAAAAGGCTTGGATTTATGGGCTTTTTTCGCGTGAAAACAACCTTGAATCAGCGTTTCCGTAATATCGCATATCAAAAGGAGGACATCATGGAAAACATCGAAAACCCGCACGGCATCGCGCCCGAGCTTCTTGAGACGATAAACGCTCAGCGCGAGTTCTTCGCCACCGGAAAAACCCGGGATATAAACTTCCGCCGTCAGCTGTTAGTCAACCTCCGCCAGATGATCCGCGACAACGAGGGGCTGATCCTCGAGGCGCTGCGCGCCGACCTCGGCAAGTCCTACTCCGAGGCTTACATGACCGAGATCGGAATGGTCGATCAGGAGATAAACCACACTCTGCGCTATCTCAAGGTCTGGAACTCGCCGGTTTCGACCGCGACACCGTATTTCCTGCTCCCCGCTTCGAGTAAGAAGTTCCGCCATCCGCGCGGACTTGTCATGATATTCTCGCCATGGAACTATCCTTTCCTGCTGACGATTCAGCCGCTGATCTCGTCGATCGCCGCCGGAAACTGCACCATCCTCAAGCTCCCGGAGCAGTCGCCGCGGACCTCAAAGCTGCTCGCAGAGCTGATCGACAAGTATTTCGACCGCGAGTACATCGCGGCGTTCCTCGACAGCTTCGAGGCGGTCAAGGCGATCAGATGGGAGAAGTTCGGGCTGGTCTTCTACACCGGCGGACCGACCGTCGCGCGGATAATCGCCAAAGCCGCCGCAATGCAGCTGACGCCGGTTGTGCTCGAGCTCGGCGGAAAATCGCCCTGTATCGTCGACCGGACAGCGAATCTGAGAGTCGCCGCGAAGCGCATAGTCGCCGGAAAGCTCTTCAACGCCGGGCAGACCTGCGTCGCTCCGGATTATATATATGTAGAATCCTCGGTCAAGGAGGAGTTCATCGGCTACCTCAAGGAATACCGCGACCGATTCATGCAGGCTTCGCCGACCGAGAACAAGTTCTACCCGAAGATAATCAACAGGATGCACTTCGAGCGCCTGAAGAACTACCTTGGCGACGGAGAGATAATCTTCGGCGGCGAGGTAGACGAGAGTACCGGGCGCATCGGGCTGACTTTGATGCAGCATATAAACAAGGACAGCAAGCTAGCGACCGAGGAGATCTTCGGACCCATTCTGCCGCTGTTTGAGTTCGGCGACATAAATATCGTCATAAATTCGCTGAAAAAACGCCCGAAGCCGCTGGCGCTCTATATCTTCTCGAAAAACAAGGAGACTATCCGGAACGTCACTGAGAATCTTGACTTCGGCTGCGGCTGTATAAACGACACGGTCATGCAGATGGCGAACCCGCACCTGCCGTTCGGCGGAGTCGGCGAGAGCGGCTACGGACGCTATCACGGGAGAGCCGGATTCGAGACATTTTCGAACGAGCAGTCGGTGATGAAGGTCTCGCCGAATTTCGACGTGAATCCGTTCAGGTATCCGCCGTTTGACGACGATTACGGAATTCTGCGGTTCATACTGAGGCATCTCATTTAATCTGAGGATAAGCTGAATAATTGGAGTTTTCACACGAAAACAACCTCAAATCAGCGTTTACCTAAATCCGCTGTTCATTTCGGATGAGCGGCAAAACGAAAGGAAGTTTATTGAACATGATAAACATAGCGATATTCGGATTCGGAGTGGTTGGCGGCGGCACGGCTGAGGTGCTGACGAAGAACGCCGACCTGATTGCCGAGCGTGTCGGGGACAGGATCAACATAAAGTATATTCTCGATCTGCGCGATTTTCCGGACAGCCCGTTCGCGGATAAGATTGTCCACGACATAAACGTTATTCTGAACGACCCCGAGGTGAAGATCTGCGCCGAGCTGATGGGCGGCTCTCACCCGGCGTTTGAGTTCTCGAAGGCTGCGATGGAGGCTGGAAAGAGCGTTGTGACGTCGAACAAGGAGGTTGTGGCGAACTTCGGACCTGAGCTTCTTAAGATCGCGTCGGCGAACAATGTGCGCTACCTGTTCGAGGCGAGCGTCGGCGGCGGAATTCCGGTGATTCACCCGATAGACAACTGCCTGCGCGCAAACGACATAAGCGAGGTCGACGGCATACTCAACGGCACGACGAACTACATTCTGACGAAGATGTTCAATGAGGGCATGAGCTTTGACGCGGCTCTCAGAGAGGCTCAGGAGAAGGGTTACGCCGAAAGAGACCCTTCGGCTGACGTGGACGGAATCGATACCTGCCGCAAGCTCTCGATACTGTCGGCGATCGCGTTCGGCGAGCTGATTCCGCCGGCGAAGATACACACTGAGGGCATCCGCGGCGTGACGCCGAAGGACGTGGAGCTCGCTGAAAAGCTCGGCGCGTCGATAAAGCTGATCGGACGCGCGGTCAGACATGATGGCAAGCTCTGCGCGACGGTCGAGCCGATGCTCGTGCCGAAGGCGAACCCGCTGTCTGGCATTTCGGATGTTTACAATGGCGTGATGATAAGCGGAAACGCGGTCGGCGACGTTATGTTCTACGGACGCGGCGCCGGCAAACTTCCGACCGCGAGCGCGGTGGTTTCGGACATAATCGACATTGCGACCTACCTCGGGCATCCGCAGCACAATTTCACGGTCTGGGATCGTGTGGCTGACGAGAAGGTGCTTGAGTCGGATCGGCTTCCGTCGAAGTTCATGCTTCGGTTCGAGAAGAAACCGAATCACTGCCTCTGCATGCTCGACGCCGAGGTCATCGAGGACAGCGAGGACTGCTACGCGGTGGTCACGGGCGAGGTCTGCCCGCTTGAGATCGGCATAACGCTCGCGGAGAAGTACACAGCTTACAGGATACTCTGAAACTCCGGAAAGTCAAAAAAAAATCCCCGCCTGCCGGGGATTTTTTTCGTAAGGGTATTGACAAATCCGCGCTTATGTGTTATAATACACATACACATTGTCACACAATGATTTTCGCGGAGGAAAATGCGATGAAGAAAAACAAGCCTATGCTCTCAGGAATATTGCTTGTTGCCCTGGTCAACGGATGCGGCACGACGGGAAAATTGTCAGACAATACTACCATCCCGTCAGGCACAGACACCCAAACCAGTGCACAGGAAACCACACAGTCGCTCGACCCGGAGATAAGCGCGGTCGACCTGGGCGGGCGCGAGTACAATATCCTCAACCGCCAGCACGGGGACTATACTTTCTCCTACAGCGAATTTCTGGCTGAGGAGGAAAACGGCGATCTCATCAATGACGGGGTTTACAAGCGCAACCTTGCGATCGAGGATAAATACAAGGTAAAGCTCGTCTCAGTCGAGACAAATGACCTTGTCGGAAACGCGAAGAACACAATTCTCGCGGGAGACGACACATACGACCTTCTGATGCCGATGATAAGCGACGCGTTTTCGCTCGCCGTTCAGGGATGCCTTATAAACATGTCGGAGCTTCCGCATATCAACCTTTCTAAGCCGTACTGGATGGACAGCATCGTCACGGCGTCCTCTATCGGAGGCAGGAACTACTTCCTCTCCGGCGATATGAACGTCTCGGTGCTGAACGCGGTCGGCGCGACCTTCTTCAACAAGGATCTCGCTTCGCTCTATCAGATAAACGATGTCTACGATGTCGTCAAGGCGGGTAAGTTCACGCTCGACAAACTGACCGAGTACTGCCGCCTGGTCTACAATGACCTGAACGGAAACGCCGAGTATGACAGCGAGGACAGATATGGACTCGACTGCTCAACCTTCGCTTGGCAGCCGCTCTATTACGGCGCGGGCATGTCAATGATCTCGAAGGACAAGGACGACATCCCGAGCCTTGCCTGGGACACCGAAAAGAACATCGACGCCATCGCGAAGATAGTTAAGCTCCTCAACGACAAGACAACCACTATTCTTGTCAATCAGTACAGCGAGCTGCACGCGATCGGACTCGGCAACGCGACCTTCAATATCTTCCGCGAGGATCGTGCGCTTTTCTTCTCGGAGGTCATGTACGGCGCGATGCAGTTCCGGGACATGAAGAGCGATTTCGGTATCCTTCCGCTCCCGAAATACAATGAGAATCAGGAAAAATACGCCTCTTATGTCCACACGAATCACTCGTCGTCAGTCTGCGTGCCTATAACGAACAATGAAACCGACCTTGCCGGAATGCTGCTTGAAGACATGGCGTATCAGTCGTATCTGAACGTCCGCCCGGCGTTCTACGACGTGACGCTCAAGATAAAGTTAACGCGCGACGAGGACACGGCGGAGATAATTGACATGATCTACGAGAACATCAACATTGACCTGACGCTTGTTATGAATCGTTCCGGTCTGCCGATCGACAACACGCTCCGCACCGCTATGCTTGAGAACCGCACCGACCTCGTCTCGATGATCGCTTCGCAGAAGTCGTCATGTGAGGAGACGATCAATTCGAATGTGAAGACTATTTTGGCGCTGGAGAATTGATTGATCGGCGTGTCACGCAATAAAAAACGCTGCCGCAAAGCGGCAGCCTTCTTTGTATGCTGATTCTTGAGTGTGAACGCCTGTCGGGAGTCAGATTTCCTCGACCGAAATTTCTCCGGAAGGCTTCTGCACCGCGCGCTTCATGACAAAGTGTCCGGCGTACCCGCCCTCCGACACAAATCCGACGAAAATCCGCCCCTGCTCTGACATTGCCGACTTCGGCACGCTTCCGCAGTCGATGATGTTGTCAGCCGGAATGGTCCAGCCGCTCTCGCCGAACGGCTCTTTCGAGTACGCGTAGCGCGCCCTTCCGCCGATCGACCAGACGAGATAGTAATATCTGCCCATCCCGAATCAGTCGGGGCACTCGGGCTGCGAGCCGTCAACCCATTCGAGCACCGGTCCGAGATCCTCGAAATTCTTCATATCCGGAGAGTCCGAGACGAGGTGAGCGAGGCAGCCTTTGCCGGTCGCGCGGTTTGTCGTCGTCAGCAGCAGATGGTATTTTCCGCCCTCGAAGATCGCCTTCGGGTCGCGCGCGCTCGGACGGTCATAGCGCTCGGGCAGGACAAAATACTCTCCGGTTTTCTCGAAATGATAACCATCGTCCGAGACAGCCTGGCTGACTCTCGCGGGGCTTCCGTCCGACATTCTGACCGTGTACCATGCGCGGAACTTGTCTCTGGTGCGTATGACCGAGCCGGTGCAGATCGACCCCTCGAGCGGGTCGTCGATGCCGACCGCCATCTCGTGTTCATCCCAGTGGACGAGATCCTCCGACGAGGCGTGCGCCCACTGATGCGCGCCGAGTCCCCACTTGCTGTGGTGGTGATGGCGGTCGTACAGCCAGAATATGTGGAATCTTCCGCCGTCCGAGAATGGCATGCAGTCGCCGACGTTGACGCCGTATCTTCTGAGTTCGCTCAGTCCTGCGCCGCGGATAAGATGCTCTGAGCGGTCCGGAGCCGGCACTTTGTCGAACGCGAAGCCTTCAGCGGGCTCTATAGGCAGAAGGTTTCCGCAGCACCACTCTTCGTCGAAGAGATTGCCGTTTACCCAGAGCTCGTCGCGGAATTTTCCGAGGACTAAAAGCGCGTTGTCGCCGATATTCGCCGGAGCGTTCAACACCAGCGGCGCTTCGCGGAAATCATAGAAGAGCTCGACTCTGAGAATTCCGTCATATGAGATTTTTACCGCGCTTCCAAGAGCGGCGGTTTCTTTTTGAACTTTGAATTTTATAGTCATAATAATTCTCCTTCATATCTCCGGCGATGACCGGCTTAACCTGTCACCGTCGCGGTGCCTGGCGTTCGCGATGCGCGAATAAATAGAATTTTGGCTCTGTGTTATCGCTGAAGCCGACGCCTCAGTTGTAGCTTATGAGCCCTTTAACCGCGTCAAGGCTGATTATTCTTGCCGAGACCGCGCCGTAGAGCGCCGCGCCGAACGCCGCTTCCTCTGTCTGAGCCGGGACTGACGGCTCGCTTCCGAATACCTCACCGGCGATCTCGCGGAGCGCGGGATTTTTTCTCATAGCGTTGCCCGAGACCACCAGCCGCCCGACTTTCTTGTGGCCCATCAGCTCATACAGTTCGTTCAGCTCTTCGACCATTCCGCGCAGAAACCCGTGAGAAAGTTCGCTGAGATTCAGATTCGAGGTTGTTATTCTGTCGATACAGCCGGTCGCGGACGGATCGCCGCGTGTGCCCGAGAAGGTAGTCGAGACCATCAGCGTACCGTCTGCTTTATTCGCTGATTCGTTAAGAAAGGAATATATCTCGCCGCGCGGTCGGCTGACCCCGAATCCTTCGAGGATCTCACCGACCAGGTCGGCAAGCAGCGCGTATGCCCGCCCGCCGCAGAGCGTCGAACCCGAATGCAGGTATTTACCGCCCGGATAAGATCTGATCTCACACGCCGGATCGCTTGATGTCTGTGCGATTTTGCCGATGAAACTGACCTGCCCGCTTGTTCCGATATTGACAAGGACGTCATTCTCACCCTTCAGTGAGCCGAATACACCAGCCTGATTGTCGCCTATCGCCGCCGCGACCTTAATCCCGCGGTATTCGCCGACCGGCTCGAGATCAGGGGCTATGTCAGGCAGTACCGATTTGTCGATGCCGAGCTTTCCGAGCGCCTCAAGGTCAAAACCGTTTGTGTTCAGGTCGAAGAACCCGAGCGACGCGGCGTTCGTCGGGTGGCTGAGCGGTCTGTCTAGTCCGCAGAGCCGCGTCACGGCGAGGTCGGCGATTGTCGTCAGAAATTCGCACTCACCATCGCCGAGCTCCTTCAGCGCGAAATATGTCGCGAGTCCGTAGCCGGTCGGGATGTCATATCCGGTCAGGCGCTTGAT
>CAKSOR010000042.1 GCA_934477985.1 uncultured Eubacteriales bacterium | reverse complement strand
GTCTGTGAGAATTCGCCGCTTTTCGCAGATCCGTAGGCGTCGTTGTACTCAACCCAGAAAAAGTACCGGTTCGCGTGATCGTCGCTGAAGATGTATTTCTCTCCGGTCAGCAGTCCGCTGTCATCCGCGCCCCATGCCGAGAAGCTCATTGTCAGGCTCAATGGCGACGCGATCGCCTCGTCGACGCGCAGGTCAAACTTCCCGAGCTCGTCGTTTCCGAGCGTCACGGTTGCGCCGTTTTCAAGCGTAATCTGGTCACCCGCGATACTCTTTATGTCGAGCTCGAACGTCAGGGTAATCGCGCCGCTGAACGGGTTGGTGTATACCTTCGAGCTGCCGTCAGAGTCGTACTCGATCCCGGCGGAATACAGAGAGTTTATAGTCAGCGTGTAAGTGCCGCCGGGGAGTCCGGTGCGATGGACTCTGATGTCGAACTCAAACTCGGTATCCCCCGGCTCGACGACCTTCAGCACGTCTCCGGCGAGTATCGCGAGCTCTATAGCGCGCGGGTCGTTGATGTCACAGCCATTCGACATCCAGGCGGTGCTATCGCCTTCCTTTAATTTCATCCCGCCGTGCATTATAAGCCGGTAAGCCGCTCCGGGGCAGCTGACTCTGAACCTGAGAGTGCAGAATTCGCCGTCGCTGAAGACCTTTTTGAGCGCCACGCTTGTCTCAAGAGCCGGTGCGGGCTCGATGACCGTCGGATTGCCGCCCGAGACAGCACTGCCCGGCGTCTCGCTGCCCGGCGCGGCGACATTACGGTCGGGTAGCGTCGCTACGCGCAGTCCGACAACCAGACCGCAGATTGCCGCCGCTGCCGCGACGAACGGTGTCAGCTTCTGCCAGAAACGCTTCTTCGGTTTGACGCCCGACCGCTCGCGGACGAGCCTTTCAACGCGCTTTGCCGAGGCGTCGGGCATCTTTTTTTCATTAAGTTCCGGAAGGCTCTCCGGAGAGACTGAATCGAGTAATTCACTGAATTTCATGTTGACCTCCTATCGTGTTATGCCGAGCGCGACTAATTTCTCGCGGATTCCCGCCTTGGCGCGCTCGAGTCTCGTTTTTACATACGTAGCGCTCAGCCCAAGCTCGTCGGCGATGACCTTCACCTTCTGCCCGTAATAGTAGCGGCGCGTGAAAATCTGATCGTCCGGCGGGTCGAGCGAGCTTATCACCGACGCGATCGTCTCGCGCTCGAGCTTCGAAGCGACCTCATCGTCGACGTCCGTGTCGAGTGGGATTAAGTCGTTGAGCTCTTCCCAGTCGCGGTCGATCGGCTTCGCGGCGCGCAGGTGATCAATTGCCCGCCTCCGCGAGAGTGTGATTATGAAGCTCTTCGAACCGTCCGCGTCAGGGTTGAAATCGCTTTTCCAGAGCGAGACGAAAACGTCGGCGGAGACCTCCTCGGCGTCGCGCGGGTCGCTGAGAACCGAGCTCACGACCGTCCAGACGAGATTTTTGTAGCGTTCCATGAGCTCGCTGAGCTTTGTTTTTGACATTGTGTCACCTCTTTGCTGTTGAGTATACTCACCTATATATTCGGAAGAAAAAACGATTTTGGCGCAGAAATTCGGAAAAAGTCTTGATTTTTCCGTTAGAGTGTGATATAATTAGAGCAGGAATAATTTGGAAAGATAAACTACATTCTTAAAATAAAAGCGAGCGAAGAGAAAATCAGAAAATTTTAAGAAAAGCGAGATTGATCAAACAATCACCAACCAACAATCCCCAGAAAACAATAAAGCAAACAATTCGCGGTACCAGAGCACAGCGGAGCGATCCCCGAAGGGGTCGTGCAGCCGGCGGGATGATCCGGGAAAGGTGGCGCACGGCGCGCGAGTCCGGTTCGGGCGGTTCCAGCGAAACTGACAAAGGAAGAATTTGTTTAAAGCTTTAGCGGATGGAGGGGGCTGGGGGGAGGAAGGCGCCTTTCTCGAAAGGCACCTTCCTCCCCGTCAAGCTAACAATTTCAAGGAGGAAAATCAAGATGATTATACGTGAGGAGATAACAGAGAAGGCGCACTACGACGTGATAGTCGCGGGCGGAGGAGTCGCGGGAGTCGCGGCGGCGGTTTCGGCTGCGAGAGTCGGGAAGCACGTGCTGCTCATCGAGAAGGCGCAGAAGCTCGGCGGACTTGCCACGCTGGGACTCATCAACCTGTTCGTGCCGATGTGCAACGGGCGCGGAAAGCAGATAATTTTCGGCATGGCGGAGGAATTTCTGCGCATGTCGGTCACATACGGCTACGGCGGAGTCTCGCCCGATTTCGTGAACGGAAAGATCCCGGACGAAAAGCTCGCCGAATACGGGAAGAACGGTCAGAAGCCGCCGCGATACATGACCAAATACCCTGCCGAGATCTTCGCGCTCCAGCTCACCGAGCTCTGCGTTAACGAGGGCGTAGACATTCTCTTCGACAGCGTTTTGTCGATTCCGGTCACCGAGACCGAGGGCAGGAATGTCAAGGTTCTCGGCGTCGTCGTCGAGAACAAGTCGGGCAGGGAATACTACACCGCCGATATGTTCGTCGACGCCACCGGCGACTGCGACCTCGTCTACCGTGCCGGGATTCCCACCGCTGAGCGCGGCAATTTCCACACCTACATCGGTTTCAAGATCACGCTCGACAGCTGTAAGAAAGCCGTCGAGTCGGGCAATATCCGCGACGCGATAACCGGCGTCACCGGAGGCGGTTCGAGCCTCTACGGCAAGGGTCACCCCGAAAATATCAAGCCATACATCGGCACTCTCAGCTCCGAGGTCAACCGCTATCTCATCGGCAACCAGCTTGAGATGCTCGAAAAGCTCAAGAAGGACGACCGCCTCTCGCGCGATGTCGTAACCCTCCCCGGCATGTGCCAGTTCAGAACCACCCGCCGTATCGAGGGCGATTACGTCCTCCAGGAGAGCGATACCTATGTCCACTTCGAAGACTCAGTCGGCGCGATCTGCGACTTTGACCGCCGCGATTACCTCTTTGAAATTCCCTACCGCACGCTCACCAATCATCATGCCGAGAATCTCATCACCTGCGGTCGCACCGCGGCAGGCGACGGCTACGCCTGGGATGTCCTGCGCGTCATTCCGCCCGCGATAATCTCGGGTCAGGCGGCTGGTCTTGCCTGCGCTCAGGCGCTCGACGAGGACAAGCCGATCTGCGACATCAATGTCGGAAAGCTCCAGAAGACTCTCGAAAAAGCCAACGTTCTCATCCACTTCGACGACGCCGACATTCCGCAAAAGAGCGATTCCACGGTCGAACACAACGACTGATTTCGTTCATTTCGCTGATTTTATCGTCGACGCGAAAATATTTGTCAACCTTGGTTGACAAATAATCAAAACTGTGATATAATAGTACCATCCACGAAAGGATGGTACTGTTTTTATGAAGGTCAGAAATTTAGTTTACATCGCGATGTTCGCGGCGATAACCGCCGTGCTGACGCTCGTCTCCATACCGATGCCGG
This sequence comes from uncultured Eubacteriales bacterium, assembly GCA_934477985.1. Taxonomy (GTDB): domain Bacteria; phylum Bacillota; class Clostridia; order Oscillospirales; family CAG-272; genus Flemingiibacterium. The sequence goes on along the minus strand of CAKSOR010000042.1, from coordinate 8,252 downwards.
GCGGAGTGCCGATCACATTGCAGACATTCGCCGTCGCGCTCTGCGGATACATGCTCGGCGCCTGGCGCGGAACGACCGCGATCGCCGTATATGTCGCAGTCGGCGCGGTCGGACTGCCGGTATTCGCCGGAATGCGCGGCGGATTTTCGGTGCTCGTCGGCGCGACCGGCGGATTCATCTTCGGATTCATCGCTTTCGCGTTTCTCTGCGGTCTCGGAAGCCGCTTCTTCCCGAAGGGAAAGAACGCGAAGACCGGCGTCCTCGGTGTCATCGCCGCGCTCGCTCTCGGGATCGCCGGACTGATGGTCTGCCACCTGCTAGGCGCGCTTCAGTTCGGAATCGTCACGAACCGCAATTTTCCCGAGGCGTTTCTCGCCGCCTCGCTGCCTTACATTCCGAAGGATGTCGTCTCGGTTGTCATCGCCTACATTTTAGCGCGCACGCTGAGGTATCGCTTGAAGATCAATTAAACCTGAGCGAGCCGGGATTTTTCCCGGTCTGCTCCCTGAAAAGACGGCTGAAATACGAGACGTCGGGAATTCCGACGAGCTCAGCCGTCTCGCCGACCGTGTATTCGCCGCCCGACAACAGCTCGGCGGCTTTTTTTATGCGCAGATAATTCCTGTACTTTATCGGCGGCATGCCCGCGTACTCGGTGAATTTCGCCCTGAACCGGCTCTCGCACATCGAGCACATCTTCGCGAGATCGGCGACCGTCACGTTTGTCGTGTAGTTGTTTTCGAGATAAAGTATCGCCGACGAGATCTCGGCGTGCGCGCTTGTGAGCTCAGAGCGGACGTTCTCAAGCGTTATGAAGTGCAGAAGCTCATAAAAGAGCGCCTTGGAGCGGATGTTGCTTCCGACCTCGCCCTTTGTCCAGATCGAGAACAGACGGCGGATAAGCTCGAGCGCCACGCCGTTCTTGTCGCGCAGGATCGGGCAGATCGCCTCGGACAGCCGGAATTCCTCGCTGTCCCCGAGGATGAACTCGACCGTCTTGTACTCGATCTCATCGCTTGACCACTCGGCGTAATATCCGCATCCGCTCGGAAAATAGAGTATATCGCCGGCTGACACCCTGAGCGTCTCGTGCCCGTCCTGTGTGATCGAGTAATCCCCGGCTTCAATATAATAGAATCTGTCAAAATTCCGCTCACCCGTAAGGCAGCGGTAGGTGCGGAAGGGCTTCTCGGCTCTGCCCCAGACCGCGAGATGTTTTATATGAAAATCAATTTTGCAGAGCTCAGAAAAGCTGTGAATAATCATTTTCTCCCTCCCGAAAAGCTGTACCGTATCATATTATACAAATAAAAAGTCGTTTTGTCAATAGCTTTTTCGCCAAAAGTGTGGTATAATAGAAAAAAAGACAAGGAGAAACCAAAATGAAATTCAGTTGCTGCATTGATATGATGTACGACGGACTCGACATTTCGGACCGCGTCAGAGCCGCCAAAAACGATTCGGTCGGCTCGGTCGAGTTCTGGAAATGGTCGGACAAGAACGTCGACTTGCTTCGCAAAATCCTCGACGAGACAGGGATGAAGGCGGCGCTCTGCAATCTCGACTCGTCCGACAAGGATCTCTCAGCGGCGCTCATGCGCGGGATTCTCTCGCACCGCCGCGTCGAGGACTTAAAGCGCGCGATCGGAGATTCCGCGCCGGTCATGCGAAAGCTCGGCATCGACAAGGCGATTGTGCTCGCCGGAGACATCGACCCCGGGATCGAGTACGACCGCGCTGTCGAAAACACCCGCGATACCCTGCGCGAAGGGGTCAAAGCTGCCGAGGACGAGGGGATTATGCTGATTCTCGAGCCGCTGAACAGCTACGACCGCGCGTCGTATGTGATGCCTTACAGCGCGCCCGCGTTCGATATTGTTCACGACATAAACAGCCCGGCGCTAAAGGTGCTTCTCGATCTCTATCACACGCAGCGGATGGAGGGAAATCTCATCTATACGCTCGAAAAGGAGATAGACTTCATCGGGCACTTTCACGTCGCGAACTCGCCCTGGAGATGCGAACCGTCGCTCGGAGAGATCGACTACAGGCAGGTCTTCGCGGCAATTGAGGCGAGCGGCTACCAGCACTATGTCGGCTTTGAGTACCGGCAGAAGAACGCGGATTTCTCGCTTTGCGAGTGGCTTCGGGAGGTAAGATAAATGGGCGTTAAAATCGGAATCGTCGGCTTCGGAGAGTTTTCGCGGTCGTTTCTGAAGCTCTTTCTGACTCACCCTGATATTGAGCTCGTCGCAGGCGCGGAGTTCATGCCGGAGCGCCGCGAGGAGGTCAGGCGGAAATTCGGGCTCGAGAGGGTTTATGAAACCTACGAGCAGATGCTCGAGGCAGAGCCGACGCTCGACAGCGTCGCGATTTTCACTCAGCGCCACCAGCACGGACCGATGGTAATAAAGGCGCTCGAACTCGGGAAAAATGTCTTCTCAGCCGTTCCGCTCTCATGCGACGTTGACGAGGCGTTCAGAATAATTGAGCTTGTCGAGAAAAAGAGGCTTATCTACATGGCTGCCGAGACCTGCTATTATTTCCCCTGCGCGATCTGGTGCCGCGAGCACTACAGAACCGGGCAGTTCGGACGGTTCGTCTACGGCGAGTCGCAGTATTACCACGATATAACCGAGATGTTCGGCTCGTTCGCGGGCTCGGGAGGGAGCGAATGGAAGCGGATCGCGGGCATTCCGCCGATGTATTACTCGACGCACTCGATGTCGATGATGTTCCTGTCGATAGGCGAGCGCCCGGTTGAGGTTACTTGCATGGGCTTTGAGGACGACGTCGGCGACGGAATCTATGGCAAGGGACTGAACGATTGGGACAATCCGTTCTCGAACGAATCGGCACTCTTCAGGATGTCGGGCGGAGGAATCGCGCGGATAAACGAGTTCCGCCGCTGCGGGACGAACAAGCCGTCGTCCTACATATCGAGCCTGATCGGCACGAAGGGCAGCTATATGTGCAACGGAATGCACCACACCTTCACCTACGGAAACGTCTTCGGTCAGACCCCGCGCGTCGAGTATGTCTCGGACGAGATAAACTCGATATACTACACCGAGAACAAGTCAAAGCTCGACCCGAATCTCGACCCGGTGAGATATTCCTGCCACGTCGGGTTCGCGCCGGTGCACGACCTCTCGCGCCTGCCCGGAGTCTATCGCGACCTGCAAAAGGAGAAGAATCTGATGTCGAGCCTCGGTCACGGCGGATCGCACCCGTTTCTGGTCGACGATTTCGTTCGCGCGGTCATGACCGGCAAGCTCCCGCCGAACAATGTCTGGGACGCGGCGGCGTGCATGATCCCCGGCGTCATCGCGCACGAGTCGGCGATGCGTGGCGGAGAGACGCTGAAGATCCCCGAGATCGGTCACGCACCCGAGGATTGGGAGAGAATTGATTATTCCGAGAGGAAATATTAAGAGGAAAATGAGCATGAAAAAATCAGCGATAATCGGCTGCGGGATGATCGCGAATTTCGCGCATATTCCCGCCTACCGCCATCTGCCCGACGATTTCGAGCTGGTAGGCGTCTGCGACGTGAACGAGAAGTCCGCCGCTGAGACCGCGAAACGTCACAACATAAACTATTACACGACAAACGCGAAGAAGTTACTCGAGGACACCGAGCCCGACATCGTCTCGGTCTGCGTGCCGAACACTTTCCACAAGGAGTATGTAAAGCTCGCGCTCGAGGCGGGCGCGAACGTAATCTGTGAAAAGCCGCTCGCGCTGAGTTATTCCGACGCGAAGGAGCTTTTCGACCTCGCGGCGGCTAAGGGCTTGATGCTCTGCGCCTGCCAGTCGATGCGCTTCACGCCAGACCGGCTCGAGGCGAAGGCGATGATCGAAGCTGGTGCGCTCGGCGACATCTATTACGGCGAGTTCTCGCGCATCCGCCGCCGCGGAATCCCGAAGTGGGGCGCGTTCCATATGAAGAGATTAAGCGGAGGCGGCGCTTTCATCGACATCGGCGTGCACATGATCGACGCGATCGTCTGGCTGATGGGCAACCCGACGCCGATCTCTGTAGACGGAACGGCTTCGGCAAGGCTCGCGCACTCGAAGAATCAGTTAGCCTCCGGGCTTCGCGAATCCGGCGCTTTGGCGGGAGAGACGCTCTCAGACCGGGTCTACAGCGAGGAGGAGTTTGACGTCGAGGATTTCGCGGCGGGGAGCATTCTCTTTGAGGGCGGGAAGCGCGTCAACTTCAAGACGGCGTGGGCGGTCAACCTGCCCGACGAGACCAGCATCGTGCTCGCCGGTGAGAACGCCGGGATGAAGCTTCCTGAGTTCATGTTCTGGGGCGGATTTGCCGGGCGGCAGGCTGACATCTCGCCCAAGCTGACCTACACGAACCCCTATCCGAAGGAGCAGTTTCCGGGGCATTTCATGCTCTTTGACAACATCGCCGGATTCCTTGCCGGGCGCGAGGAGCTGATCGTGAAGCCGGAGGAGACGCTGAACGTGTCGAAGATCATCGGGATGTTCTACGAGAATCTGCACGGATAACATTTTATCTTGCGAATAATGTAAGAAAATTCGCGGATTCCAGGAAAACGCTGATTTAAGGTTGTTTTTTGCGCTGAAAAGCCCATAAATCCAAGCCTTTTCAGCGCAAAAACTCGATTAATTCAGCTTATTCCTGGTAAAAAATTCGCAATTTTTTTCGGGAAAGGGTTGACATATATTTCCGAAAATGATATAATATATTCATAACATTGGGAAAGTGCACTGACTTTACCAGTGCGAAGAAAGGAATATTTATATTCATTATTCAGGAGGAATATTATATGTCATCAAAGAGAATCTTCACGCTTTTACTCGCGGCTCTCATGGTCGGGGCTGCCGCCTGCGGTGAGAAACCGTCGGTACAACAGTCAAACGACAGCGAGAGCACCGAACCCGAGTCTGTCGAGTCGACGCGCGCGTCTGCCGCTGTCGCTGGGAAGACCTACGGCGGAAAGTCGTTCGACATCTTTGTAGCCGGAAACTGGACGAACGAGTGGACGGAATCCTATGACTTCTTCACAGAGGGCGAGAACGGCGACACTGTGAACGACGCCGTCTACCGCCGGAACACGATCATCGAGGATCGCTACGACATAAAGATAAACGAGATCAACATCCGCGGCGAGGCGAGCGGTGGAAACGGCAACGGCGCGCAGACGATAATCAAGTCGGTCATGGCCGGGGACGCCGAATATGACGCCGCGATGATCGGTACATACGACGTAAGCGCGCTTGCGAGCAAGGGATACCTGCTCGATCTGAATTCGGAGGTTCCGTATCTCGACCTCACCAAGGAATGGTGGGATCAGAAGGCAAACGAGGATCTTTCGATGAAGGGCAAGATGTATTTCACGACCGGAGACATCTCGACGCTTGACAACGACTGCACCTACTGCATTCTCTTCAACAAAAAGCTCATCGAGCAGTACAAGATGGACGATCCGTATGATATGGTCAAAAACAAGACCTGGACGATGGATAACTTTGTCTCGATGGCGCGTCAGGTCTCGGTCGAGCGAAAAGGCTCGATCTCGCCGGGTTCGACGGGATAATGACCTTCGAGCTGAACAAGAAGAGCAAGCCGGATCGGCACGAAAACGATGCCTATGACCGTATGAGCATCGAGGATTACATAACTGAGACTTACAAGCGCGCGTGCCGAGTCGCGGCGCTGCGCAAAAGATTCTGAGAATTTCACATGCTGTGAAAAAGAGAGTGAATAAAAAATGAACAAGATCACCATTTGTTTCATCGGCTGCGGCAGCTTCGCGCGGCATTTCGTCCCGCTTTTCAAGGCGCATCCGTACGTAGAGAAGGTCTATGTCTGCGACCTGATCGCGGCAAAGGCGGAAGAATACAGGAAGCTTTTCGACGTCGAAATCATCCCGACCTTCGAGGACGCTCTGGAGCGCGAGGACATAGATTCGGTCGCGATCTTCGCCGAGCGGCATCTGCACGGACCGCTCGTCTGCGCGGCGCTGAGGGCTGGGAAGAACGTTTATTCCGCTGTCCCGATGGCTTCGACGGTTGAGGAGTGCCAGGAGATTGTCGGGCTTACGAAAAAGACCGGACTCATCTACATGATGGGTGAGACCTGCGTTTACTATCCCTGCTCGATGTACTGCAAGCGCGAGTTTGAGAGGGGCAGCTTCGGAAATTTCGTCTACGGCGAGGCGCAGTATCACCACGATCTGCTGCATTTTTCGAAGGAGTTCCGCGACGCGCGGGAAACCTCAGCTGTGCCGCCGTTTCTGTATCCGACGCACTCTACCGCGATGCTCCTGAACGCGGTCGGCGACCATGTCGTGAAGGTTTCGGCGGTCGGTTACCGCGACGAAGAGCCGGACACTCCGTTCAGAAAGGGCGAAAATCTCTGGGACAACGAGTTCTCGGACGAATTCTCGCTGATGCAGCTTTCGGGCGGCGGAACTATCCGCGTAAATGAGCTGCGGCGGATAGGCTACAAAGCGCCGAGCTCGTATGTCTCGGCGTTCTACGGCACGAAGGCGGCGTATCAGTTCAACAACGCACAGCATCTGATGACCCACCTTACCGAAAAGGGCGTCGATCTTGAGGATGTAAGCGACGAGGTCAACCCGTTCGCGATGACCGCGCACAAGAATGACGCGGATTTCAAGGAAAAGGTCGCGAATCACAAATGGCAGTGGACGGATCCTTCGCCGATGCAGGACGAAACCCTTGCCGAGCGTCCGCATCTGACGCCGGAATTCATGGCGATTCCGTCGGGGCACATGAATTCGCACAGATTCCTGGTCGACGATTTCTGCACGGCGGTCTACAATCACAAGCTCCCGCCGGTCAACGCGTGGGCTGCGGCGCGGTACACGATTCCCGGGCTGGTCGCGCACAAGTCGGCTTGCATGGGCGGCGTGCTTTTAGACGTGCCGGACTGCGGCGATGCTCCGGAGGAATAAAAAACCACGGCTGCCGCGTTCGCGGCAGCCGATCGTTCAATTGATGACCAATTTCTTCTCCGGATGAACCCTGAAGATCTCATCGACGCCGTTTTCTGCGAATAGATAATCGGGAGCATAAGGGTAGAGCAGGTCGTTCTTGTAGATATCCAGATACGTTTCCTTGTCGATATTGAAATATTCGATGAAGGACATGATGTTCACATCGTCGGTCGCCTTCAGAAATTTCTCAAAAGCCTCATTTCCGACATGGTCGATCAGCTTGTAATCGATCGTATAATAGCGGAGCGTGTAGCTATCGTCGCGCTTATCCGAAATATACGACGAAGCGGCTTTCTCAAGCTCTTTTTTTGCCGCGGAGGTCAGTTCACCCTCGTGAATGAACGCTTCATTCGTCTCGTAATCATCCGAGAACCACGCGTCATATTTATCCTCAAGCGGATAGAGCTTTTCGAATGGATAGTTTTCAGAAAGGTAATTATTTTTTTTCCAGGCTTCCCTCATCCCATCCCAGAAGTCGGTGTACTCTTCCTTACTGATCCCGTAGTATTCACAGACTCCGCGGTAGGTCTTGTCGCGTGTTTTGCCGAACTTCGGAACGAAATCGTTGTAGAATTCATCTGTTCCGATGAAGTGGTCGATGAATGACAGCTCGACGGCGTAATACACCTCATGATGTATCCCATCGGCGGCAGTCGATTGCCCGCCGTCAGACTCTGGATCGGTCGACTCGCCGGTGCTTTCTTCCGTGACCTGAGCGGTGGAATCTTCAGCAGTAGTCGTTTCATCGGCAGCGGGATCTTTTGCGGAGCAGCTGACAAGAAGTCCGCAGATGAGCATTAAAGCTGCAAGCCTTTTCATAAATGATTCTTATACTCCTTGTGCTGATCCTCGAGAAATTCCTCGACGCAGTCGTCGAAGAGCAGGAATTTCAGGATGAAAATGAACGGGATCGCCGAAGCAAGTCCGATGCCGGCGAGGATACCATTTGCGGCAAACGCGATGATGAGCGATTGACCGACAGAATAAACCGACGTTCCGACGAGTATCGCGACCGCGGTCTTCTGTCCCTTCCACGCTTCATAGATGATCGTGAAGACAAGGACGGTCATTGCAAGGTTCATCGCCGTGAGACCATCCAGACTGTACTTCAGGTAAAATGTCATCGCGGAGAGCAGGGAATAGATGACGAGCGCGATGATCGTGCGCTTTTTGCGGTTCATCCGCAAAAATCAGTACCATTTCTTCTCAGCATCAGCTTAGCAGAAAGCAACATCCTTCCGCAGCGACCAT
>CAKSOR010000041.1 GCA_934477985.1 uncultured Eubacteriales bacterium | reverse complement strand
GGGAGCATACCGTGAACCTTTGTCTCTTTAGTGTATTCGCCTTTCGTCGAGATGTCCTTATAGTAATTCATCCGGCGTATCAGACCGGTTCGCTTTTTGTCAAAGTCCTCGTATGAGACAGTCCGGAATCCGTAAAAGAGTCCGGTGAGAGACGCCGCGACCGCGAATAGCGGCAATATCACAGATAACCTGCATAATATAACAGCCGATGACACAAATCGGAATATCGCGCTTATAAGTACGAATAGTGCCACGGAAATATCTCCGATTTCCCCGGTACTCAGACGTTCCGCGATCGCGAGCTTTTCATAGAGCTCCGGATCATCAAAGGCGTTGAGTTTAAGCTGACTGCATTTTCTGTAGAGTTTTTCGCGGAGCCTGAACGACAGCTCCGATGCGTTCTTTTTTTTATAAGCGAAAAGAGGGAAGACATGAGCTTCTGAGCCAGCATGACAATGGCTACGGCTGATATGCAGACAACGAGCTGTTTTTCTGTCCCATGGTCGCTTATCTGCCCAACCAGCTCTCTCTGCGCCGCGCTCAGCAGAAGCGGAAGCAGCATTTCGACTATTGGTATAATAAGACCGCTCCACAAAAACACTCTTGATGTGCCGCCAATGATTTTTATGAGTGCTATGATATCAGACATCTTTTTCTTCATCAGCGGTCAACCCCTTTCTGATATAACGACGCTTGTAGCTTGTACATTTTCGCGTATTCGCCATCACGCTGTATCAGCTCATCGTGAGTTCCCTGTTCGACAATCCTGCCGCGGTCAAGATATATGACCTTATCGGCGAGCTTTCCGACGCTGAGCCGGTGGGAAATTATCACAACGCTCCTGCCGCCGTGAAGCAGATTATCGGTTATGAATTTATTCTCCGCCACAGAATCGAGTGCAGAGGCGGGTTCGTCAAATACCCTGCAAAGTCTGTTTCCGAATTCGCACCGCGCGATAGCTATTCTCTGCCATTGTCCGCCGGACAATTCCATGCCGTCGGGGTCATATTCGCGTCCGAGCATCGTGTCGAGCCCGTTCCCCAGCCTTTCGGTGTCAAGTCCGGAATTCTTGTAGACTTCGAATAACGCCGCGTCGTCAGAGGCGGCGTCCGGTCGCTGAGCCGAAAGATTTTCACGGACAGAGAGCTTGAATTTATTGAAGTCCTGATAAACAACTCCGAACAGTTTATACAGCTCTGATTTGGAGTACCGCGAATACGGCTTGTCATTTATGTAAATCTCTCCGCTGTCCGGCGTGTATAACCCGCAGAGCAGTTTTATGAGAGTCGATTTGCCGCTTCCGTTCCGACCGATGAGCGCTATGCTCTCGCCATCCTTTAATTCAAATGAAATATCTTTAAGCACCGGTTCGTTTTCATACGAGAATGAGACATGGTCGAAGCGGATATTGCATTTTTCGGGGAGCGAAAGCTCCTCGCCTTTGCGCTCGCCGTGAGAGGTTGACTCGGTGAAGGACTCAAAGCGGCCGTAATTCTCGCTGAGAGCCAGTGAATCCTTTATCGCGTCGGATATTTCGCCCAACGCCGCGCAGAGCATCGAAAAGTTTGCCGTATAGAGATAGAAATCTCCGATAGTTATCCGCCCCATCCACGCGGCGCGCGCGATAAAGAATGACGCTGCCGCCACCGCGGCTACCTCAATAGATCCCTGAAGCATGACAAGTCTCTGCTTCTTGCGTTCAAACCCCATTGATGATTTATAACGCCCAACATAAGCTTCGCGCCACCGGTCGATGAATTTTTCATACGCTGAAAAGAGCTTCAGCTCCTTTGCATAGGAGGAATCAGTAAAAAGTTTATCGTAGTAGCCTACGGTGTGATCATCCTTTGACAGCTTTTTACGCGATTCAACATCAAGCCCTGACAGGCGTATGCCGATAATTATGATAAGAACCGCCGAAAGTGCGGCGATAAGAACTATAAAGAAGCTGTAAGCCGAAATTATCGCCGCGGAGCCGACGATTGTTATGAGCGAGGACAGAATGATTATCATCTGCCAGTTCAGGCTCCAGAGTGAAAGCTCGGTTTTCAGCGCGTCCTTTATCTGAGAAAAACGGCTTGATGAGTCAAAGCTTATCTGTTCGAGCTCCGAGACGCGCTTTACGGTATAGAGCGACATTTTCCGGTCGGACTCTCTGGCGAACCGGTCGAAGACGATGTACTTTGTCTTTGTGAGCAGACTGTACGCTCCGCGGACGACAATGACGAGCAAAAGCCACAAGAAACAGTTTCTGACATTCGCGGCGGCAGTCAGAGCGGAAAAGCTGTCAATAAGTCCGGAATACACTCTGGAATTGATTATTTCGAGCACGGACGGAAGGATCAGAAAAATCATCCAGACAAGCAGCTTTGCCCCGCCCGTGAAGTTTATTTTATATGATAACGCTATATATCTGAGCGTATTTTTGACACGATCCATTGTTGAGTTTCTCCCGGATGCAAGTTTTGAAAAAGGAAACCGCCCGTGCGTATGTTTTCAAATTATATTATACTATTATCGGCGGTGGTTGTAAAGAGTTTTTTTGAATTTATGAGATTTTTATCGCCGCGACGATTGGCATGATATCTTCAGTTGATTTTTCCGTTTCTCGCGTACTCTCCGGGCGGAACCCCGGTTAGCTTCTTGAAGGTCTTTGAAAAGTGGAACGAATCGTAGAATCCGACCTCGGCGGCGGTCTCGTCAATCGTGAGTCCTGCCAGAAGAAGCTGCTTTGCGCGGTTTATCCGCACCATCCGGCGATATTCGCTTGGAGTGACCCCGAAGCATTGTTTGAAGAGCCGCTCGAGATTTGAGACGCAGGTCGAGGACATTGCCGCGATCTCACTTATCGGCGTGTTCAGTCCGTAAAACTCGTTTATATATTGAACGCTTTTGTTGATTCGGGTCAGCGCTGTCTGATTCACGTTCTGGCGCTTTGAGATCGCCAGGTCGATGAGCTTGCAGAGGCTTGAAAAGCAGGCGAACTGCTTTGAATTGTCGAGTGTCAGGAAATTATTCATTATATCTGTCATCAGCGCGCGGGATTCTGGAATCTCAAATTTCTCAAAGTATTTCGGCGAGTCGAAGAGCGGTGTAGGAATGCCGTTTTCGCGCAGAATAAAATCCACCTGATAATATTCGGTTTCGGGGCGGGAAACGTAATTTTTGTATTGCGAACCAAGCGGAAGATAGACGAGCGTTCCTTCTGTCCCGTTTATTGTCATATCGTCGTACACAAATCGCTGTTCTCCGTTTATATAATAGCTTAATCCGTCAGCGTCGCGCGATTTGCAGTCGTAAAACGAATTGACACGGATGCGGTGTATACATCTGACGATTTCAATATTCAGATTCCGTACATTTGAAAGCTCCATTTTCACGCACCTCCACGTATACAATTCTATCACAAACTGTGGCTCTTGTCAATGGCGGGATGACAATATTGCGATTTCTTACATAAAACGGTCGGATACGTACATTGAAAAAGACTTTTTTGTGTGGTATTATAAATAAAACAACTCCTGCTGAAAGGAAATATTCTATGGAAAACGCAAACATTACCGCACAAAACAAGGAGACCGCCAGACTCCTCATGAACTATGACCGGACGATCGCGCTTTTAAGATGTGGCGCGGACGATGAGTCGGTCGGCAGACTCGCGTCGATTCTCAGAGACGACGGATGGTTTGTCTGCGAGATAACCGATGAGAATTTTATGAAACTCCGCGGCGAGCAGATCGGCGGTATAACGATAATCTGCGACGGCGGAACGCTTTCACCTGAACTTGAGGAATCGGTGGAACGCTACCTCAACGAAAACGGACGGCTTTTCATCTTCGGCGGTCCGCTCTTCGGAAACCACGACATAGCGAAGCGGACGATGCTTCTTGAGGGCGTGAGTCCGCTCTACAAGACCTATACCGTTGAGGACTGCGACACGTTCGAGCCGCTTCCTCAGTCAATAACGAAAGCAAGGCTTTCGGGAAAGGTCAAGCGCGTGATCTGTCCGAGTGCGCGTCCTGACGGAGCCGGGTTCGGAATGAACCGCAGATGCCGCCTGATCCCGCTTGTGAACGTCAGAAAGGAAGGCGGACGCGACAACGGATGCCGTGGAACAGCGGCGTATTTCGTCCTCTCGGACACGATCGGACACATGGTCTGCACGCCCGGAACGAGACTCGGAAACGTTTCGCCTATCACTCAGGGAAGCGCCGCCGCCGTGATCGGAATGCCGCTTGACAAGGTTCTCGCTCTGAAAGGCGAAAAGCTCATATCCGACATGACAAGGAGTCTTGGCGTGGGGCTGTTCCTCTTTGAGGCGGGCTCGGAAAAATACGTGAGCCGTCCGTACGAGAAGATTGAGGTCGGCGCGAAAATCCTCTCAGCATCGCGCGATTATATCGGCGTCAGCGTGAGATTCAGACTGAACGGCGTCGAAAAGACCTGTGAGGTGATGACGGTCGGACAGAATTACACGACGGTCCGCGAGTCGTTTGACGGGCTCGCGGAAGGAGAGTATTTTCTTGAGACCGAGCTTATCCTTGATGGCCGGGTCATCGATTCGGTGCGCGAGGAGATCTTCGTTACAAACGGACGCCATTCGTCGGATCCGGAGGATTTCATTAAGATAGAAAACGGGAATTTCAGGCTTCGCGGCGGAAACTGGTATATGTACGGAATCAACTATTTCCCGCTCTATCAGGTCAGCCTTGAACTCAACGACTACTGGCGCGGCGCGTTCGATAAGTCGAATTATATCCAGTCCGAGGTCGAAAAGGATCTCGCGAATATCAAGAATCACGGCATGAACACCGTCGCGATACGGATTGACAGCAACGCTTTCGAGAATCTCATCGATCCGCTGAAGGATTTCTTCTGCCGCTGCGCGAGACTCGGACTCAGAGTCATGATGAGCTTCTGCAACATAACAAATCCGCTGTTCTTTAATGAAGCCGCGTTCGCGGAGTTCATGCGCCAGCTTGACGTCGCGGACGATCCGACGCTCTTCGCGCACGATATCTTCTGGGAGAGCGGCGAAGGATTCTCGATTGATATCCACGCCAGAAGATTTTCCACAGAATGGGGAAAGTGGCTTGTCGACACCTACGGCGATCTTGAATCGGCGGCAAAGTCGCTCGGCGGACTCGATTACACGGCGTCGGGGCTTCTCATAACGCCGCCGAGAAGCGATTTTTCAAAGAGCGATCCGAAGCTCCGCACAAAGATGACCGCCTACACGCGGTTCCTCTCCGACATGGTGAGCCGGAAGTGGAATAACGCTATAAGAGCGATGAGAAAATACGACGACAATCATCTCTACACAAACCGCGCCGGAAATTTCTCCGAGAATATTCCGAATATCTTCCTTTCAGGAGCGGCGAAGCATCTTGATTTCCTCTGCCTTGAAGCCTACGCGCTGACGCTGGACGACATCGGGTTCTTCGCCTCAGCCGCGCTCGACCGTGCTGCGCATTATGTCGGCGGCGGGAAGCCGGTCACGTGGGTCGAGTACGGAATAAGCCTTCCCGGAATGAGCGGTCTGGCGTTCGGATTGAAGGTCCTTTGGGACGGCGAAAAGAATTCTCCGCTCGACTGGCGGCTTGAAGAGCAGAGACAGTATCAGGAGCAGTTCAGCAGACTCTTTAAGTTCTGCGGGTCGAAGGGAAGCCTTCCGTGGTTCTACGCCGGGGGATTCAGGTACACCGAACACAGCGACTGCGGCTACACCGCGCCGGATGGCTCGGATCGCCCGGTGCTGGAGGAATATTCGAAGCTCGGCGAATGGTTCCTTGAAGATCGTCCCGAAAAGCCGGTCGAATACGTCCGCGTCGACCCGGAGGGAGAGCATTCGAACTGGTGTCGTATTTTCTTCGGCGAAGGGACGTTCAGCAAATTCGCCTTTGACCGCGCGAGACTGATAAACGGAAAGCCGCTCGAAGACAATCGCGTTCCGGGCGTCGGAATTAAGGCGGCAAAGCGGGCTTACGAGTCTGGCGGGATATTTGAGTTCGTAACGAAAGGAAGCGGAACGACGTCGGAGAACACTCCGCTCGATCTCTGCGGCGACGCCGAGGGCGTCGGACCGTACAAGTATCTCGACGCCGAGTTCAATTTTGTGAGGTTCATCTCGGACGGAAGGGTTTACGAACCGAAAAACGGACGCGTCACGCTTCCGGCCGGAAAATACAGAATCGAGGCCGGAGTCGGGAATCTCGCGGCGGCGAAGTGGCTTGCCGGGGAGGATTCCGGAAAGGTCGCCGTGAGGTGCGGGGATTCGCTTCTGAGGCTCGAATCCGACGTACCGTATCTCGCAGACGGAATCGCTTCGGGTGAGATCGAGATAACCGAGAACACCGACCTCGCGCTCCGCGTCGTAGTCATTGGACGCGCGGAATTCGGCGAAATTTCAATACTTCGAATTGATGTTCAGTAAAGGAGAAAGATAAATGAAACGCACAGCATCAGCACTTTTAATCGCGGCGACGCTCATGTCGCTCTATTCCTGCGGAACGGCAGAGCTTCCGGAGGAGACCACGCCGCCTGACGTCACAACTCCCGAGGAGACGAAGGAATTCGTATATGAATATCCCGAACTCGACCTTGGAGGCGGAGAATTCACGATTCTCAACGGAAGAATCAGCTGGGGCGGGTTCATCTACCAGCTCGACTTTGACTCGCAGAACGGCGAGACGCTGAACGACGCGATCTATGGCCGCGACCGGAAGATCGAGGAAAAATTCGGGCTGAAATTAAGCATCGTCGAGGAGGATATCCACTCGGCCGACAAGGCTCTCCAGCGTTCGGTAATGGCTCAGGACGACACGTATAAAGCGGCTTTCATCAAGGGAACCGGACTTTCGAATCTCGTCGCCGAGGAATATCTTTACGACCTTTCGAAGGTCGACACGATGGCAATTGACGAGAGCTGGTGGGACGGCTTTGTGAGAGAGGAAGCGAAGCTCGGAAAGAGCGGAAAGCTTTATTTCGCCGCGAGCGATATCTCGCTTGTCGGATTCCAAGGCTCGGTCGCGGCCTTCTTCAATGAAAACAAGCTTGCCGATCTCGGGCTTGACACTCCGTATCAGCTTGTGCGCGATGGAAAATGGACGCTCGACGCGCTTTCGGAATATATGAAGGCCGGGGCGAATCTGAACGGCGACTCAACCTTCGCGTGGAATTCCTCCGCCGCGGCCGAATACGGACTCGCGACGTGGACGACCGGAGTCAGCGCGTTCATCACCGGATGTGACGAGTCATTCATCGACCGGAATGAAAGCGGCGATCCGATTTTGGGCTGCCGCGACGATCGTTTCTTCGGAGTCTTGCAGAAGCTCGCGGGGATGTTCGCGAAAGAGGGAGAATTCCTCCTGACAAGCGGATCCGGAGTCGATCATTACGAGACGATCTTCGCGAACCGCCGCGCGCTGATGCTCGTCGCCGAGCTTAAAGCGTCGTCGAAGTACCGCGATATTGATTTCACCTTCGGCATCGTTCCGATGCCGAAATATGACGAGTCGCAGGAGAGCTATTACTGCTACCGCTGGCAGGACACGCCGATGCTCTGTATTCCGGTGACGAATTCCGATCCGGCCTCGACCGGAGCCATAATGGACGCGATGGCGTATATCTCGTATGACAGCGTGCTTCCGGTATTCTATGAGAACACGATGGCGCAGAAGCAGCTGAGAAACGACGAGTCGATCGAGATGCTCGCGATCATCCGCGACAGCCGGAGCTTCAACACCGGACGAGTTTATGGCTGGACTGAACAGCTTTCGCTCGAAGTCGAGGCCGCGCTCAAAGAGGGCAGAACCGATCTCGCGTCGCTGATCGAGGGCAAACGCTCGCAGATTGAGCAGAAGATAAAGGAAACCATGGAGGTAATGAACAAATGAAAACGAAGAAAGCAGCCGACAATCTGACACGCGCTTTTTCGCTCACGCTGGCACTTATGACACTACTCGCGTCCTGCGGCGAGGGCGGGAACGTGAACGTCGAAACGACCGATCCTGAGGTAACCGGATCCGGAAGCGTCGAAAGCACGACAGCCGACCCCGGCGAGGTATCGTCGCTACCAGAAAATTTCGATCTTGAAAACTACGAGTTCAGGCTTCTCCGGCAGACTCCATCCGAAATCGCGTGGTCGCTCAACGAGTTTGCGCCGGATGAACAGAGCGGTGAGGTTCTGAGCGACGCGTTCTATAACCGTAATCAGAAGGTGAAAGAAAAGTACAACTTCAGGATTACAGTCACCGACAACGCTTCGAAGACGCGCGACTTGATCAGAACCTCGGTTCTCGCCGGAGATGACGAATACGACGCCGCGCTCATAAGAATCGACGAGGAGAAGAACGCCTACGACGGCACATATCTTAACCTTCACGAGCTTCCGTACCTCGACCTCGAAAAGAGCTGGTGGAGTCAGTCGCTGATAAACGATATGACAATCGGCGGCGTGCTTCCGTTCATTACCGGAGACATTATTGTCTGCGAAAACGATTCGATGTACATGACGATGTACAACAGCGCGCTCGGCGCGGATTTCGGAATCGGCGATCTCTATGAGACGGTGCGCGAGGGAAAATGGACGATTGACAGTATGTATTCCGCGATGAAGCTCGTCAACGCTGACCTCAACGACGACGGAAAGTATGACGAGAATGACCGATATGGTCTGCTCTACGCAGACAACGCGGCGGCTCTGCCGTATTTTGCCGGAACAGAAACCCTCCTCTTTGAAGGACAGGGAGATGAGATCACCTATAACGCGAACTCCGAGCGTGCTTACTCGGTCTATGAAAAGATGCAGACAATCCTTTCGGACAACACTATATCGTATAACTGGTCGAATCTCAAAACCGACATTTCAGCGAAGATCGCCGGAATGATTGAGTCCAAGCAGGTGCTTTTCCAGACGATGGTGCTTTCGTTTGTCAGAAGAAATTTCCGCGACGTAAAAAGCGACTTCGGACTGCTTCCGCTCCCGAAGTACGATGAGAGTCAGGCAGAGTACGCGACCTGTATCGGCACGGCGACGCCCTATCTCTTCGTTCCGGCGACCGTGAAGGAAACTGAAAAGGTCGGATTCATTCTCGAAGCCCTCGCGTCAGAGTCGAAGGAGATCACCGAGACCTATTACAAGGTCGCGATGCAGTCGAAGTACACGCGCGACGACGAGTCGTATGAGATGATCGAACTCGCGCAGCAAAATATCGTTTTCGACACCGGATTCATCTTCGATTTCGGAGGACTTATGGGACAGATAAGAACCGGTCTCATGAAGGACACTCCGTACGCGTCGCTCATCGCCTCGTACGAGACTGCCGCGAAGGAAGCCGTAACGAAGCTCTATGAAAGTGTAAAATAAAAGGAAATCTTATGGATAAGACAAAAGTTAAGGAGATCATCGGAAGATATGGTGTTCTCCCGGTGATAAACATAACCGAAACCGAAAAGGCGGTTCCGCTTGTCGATTCGCTCACCGCCGGAGGACTGCCGCTCATCGAGGTGACTCTCCGCTCGGAAAGCTCACTTGAATCGATAAAGGCGATAAAGAAAGCTCGTCCCGGAATGCTTGTCGGCGCGGGAACCGTGCTTACGACCGAAAATGTCGACGCCGCGATCGACGCCGGAGCCGATTTCATCGTCTCACCGGGATATGATCCGGAGCTTGTCAGGTACTGCAACAAGCTCGGTGTCTCGGTGACGCCGGGATGTTCGACGGCGAGCGAGATTCAGGACGCGGTGAAAAACGGCGTTGAGATCGTGAAATTCTTCCCTGCCGAACAGAGCGGCGGACTGAAGACGATAAAGCTTCTCTCCGGTCCGTTTCCGGGAGTGAAATTCCTTCCGACCGGAGGAATCACACTCGATAATCTCGGCGGATATCTCTCATGCGATAAGGTGATCGCCTGCGGAGGGAGCTTCATGGCGAATTCCGCTATGATCGCGGCGGGCGATTTCGATGGGATAACCAAGAACTGCGAGAGGGCGGTTCGTGAGTCGCTCGGATTCAGGCTGGCGCACATCGGAATAAACGGCAAAAGCCGCGGCGATTCGTTCGCGACGGCAAAGTTCATCGCGTCGCTCTTCGGATTCCCGATACGCGAATGCTCGGCGTCGGTCTTCGCGGGAGAAATTGCCGAGTGCATGGATTCTCCGCGCGGAACAAACGGACATATCGGTATCTCAACAAGATCAGTTGTCCGCGCGATGGAATATCTTTCGGCAAATGGCGTGGGATTTGACACAGAGACCTTCAAATATGACAAAGCCGGGAATGTGACCTGCGCGTATTTCAGGGAAGAGATCGCCGGCTTCGCGTGGCATATCGTAAAAGGAGAGTAAGATGAAAAAAGTAATCGGATTCGGGGATTATATGCTCCGTCTTGGTCCTGAAGGCTACCTTAAATTCATTCAGGCTGACAGATTTGTCCTGAATTACACCGGAGCCGAGGGAAATGTCGTCACCTCGCTCGCTTACATGGGCGTTCCGACCGAGCTTGTGACAAAGCTCCCCGAAAACGCGATCGCCGAGTGCGCAGAGGCGAATCTCAGAAAATACCGCGTCGGATGCGAGCATATCGCGCACGGCGGCGAGCGGATCGGAATCTTCTATGCCGAGAAAGGCGCGTCGCAGCGTCCGTCGGGAATTGTTTACGACCGGAAACACTCGGCGTTCTCGACGAGCGAGCCGGAGGATTATGACTGGAACGAGATTCTTGACGGAGCGGGATACTTCCACTTCACCGGGATAACCCCGGCTCTCGGCGGAAGGCTCCCGAAAATCTGCCTTGAAGCCTGCGAGACGGCGAAAAAGCTCGGCGTCACGGTCAGCTGCGATCTTAATTACCGCAAGAATCTATGGAGCCGCGAGGACGCGAAGAAAACTATGGAAGAGCTCCTCGGGTATGTCGATATTCTCATCGCCAACGAGGAAGACGCGGCGGACGTGCTCGGAATCCGCGCCGCTGATTCCGACGTGATCTCCGGAAAGCTATCTCGCGAGGGATATGTTGACGTGGCAAGACAGATAAGCGAAAAATACGGCATCGGAAAGGTCGCGATAACTCTCAGAAAGAGCATCAGCGCGTCGGACAACGACTGGTCGGCACTTTTATACGCCGGAGGCGTTCCGTATTTCTCGAAGGAATATCACATTCATATTGTCGATCGTGTCGGCGGCGGGGATTCATTCGCGGCGGGACTGATTTACGCTGTCGGAAATGGTTTTCCACCGGAGGAATGCGTTGAGTTTGCGGCGGCGGCTTCCTGCCTCAAACAGACGATTGAGCTTGACGTCAATCTCTCAAAGCCGTCGGATATTCTCCGTCTCATGAACGGCGACGGCTCAGGCCGAGTGCAGAGATGAGCCCGAAAGGAATTACAAAAAAAGATGAAACCCGAAATAATCCTTGATCTCCCGCTTCTCGTCGGGGAAAGCCCGGTCTGGGACGACCGGAAAAACGAGCTGCTCTTCGTTGATATCCGCGGTAAATGCTTCTATCGGATGGACTACGTGACCGGAAAGTACGAAAAAACCAACCTTTCTCAGATGGTCGGATGTCTTGCTCTATGCGAAAACGGCGACCTCCTGATCTCTATGGAGGATGGCGTCTACCGTTTCGCGGACGGTGTTCTGACTCCGGCGCACCAAATAACAAAGCTCAAAGGCGAACGCTTCAACGACGGCAAGGTCGGACCGGACGGATATTACTACGTCGGCACGGCGGGAGAGATTTTTTCCGGAGCATTCTACCGTCTCGGTAAAGATGGGCTTGTCGGGCTTTTCGACCGCTGCGGATGCTCAAACGGACTCGACTGGACAGCCGACGGAAAGGTCATGTACTACTG
>CAKSOR010000040.1 GCA_934477985.1 uncultured Eubacteriales bacterium | reverse complement strand
ATACTAAGACCCGAGTCTCCGTCAATATCCGTATTACCTTCAAACAGGTCCTTTATGCTGACTTCGCCTGTTGAATCCCCCGATTCATATAAGCTCATCGGTCGCATGGTCAGCCATGTAAAACGACCTGTGCCGGAATGCGTAATCTCCTTTGTATCAGCGGGAACAGCAGAACCGGTGAGAACAAACTGTCCCAGTTCTCCGCGATGATCGACCTCAAAACGGATAGCGTCCCAGAGTTTCGGAGCAAGCTGCCATTCGTCAATCAGTCTCGGCGTCGCGCCCTTCAACAGTCTTTTAGGGTTCAGCTCTGACATAATGATGTTTTGTTCTTTCTTTTCCGGCTCGTCCATATACAAGATACTGGCGGCAATCTGTTCGGCAGTCGTTGTCTTACCGCACCACTTCGGACCTTCGATAAGCACCGCGCCTTTGCCCTCAAGTTTCCGTTTCAGAATGTCGTCAGCGATTCTTTTTCTGTAGTTTTTCATTCGGAGCACCTCGTTTTAATTCACGCTATCTCTATTATACACGATAATTATGAATTTTACAACGGTTTTCCGATGATTGGCGAAATATTTTTCCGACGATTGGCGAAAAATAAATACGTCAGTTGGCGGGAGTGTCCTCATCAGCGACCGCTTCTCATGCCTTTTATACTGTATTTGTCAAGTAAAACCTACGTAAAATGCGCACGAAAAAGTACATACCCCAGCCAACTATTTTTCTTGAGATTTTTGGTGGAATTGGGGAAAGTTGGGTTATAACACATTTTGCCCGGTTTGTCCAGAGGGGAAGTGACTTTTTTGGCTGAGGGGTGAATTGAGGTTTGTTCAGTAGATATTATTATAGCACAAAGACATCCGTTTGCAATAGGTAATGGATAAAAAGCCAAAAAAGCCCGACCTTATGTCAGGCTTTTTTAACTGAGTTATAAGATCAGATACCCGCGTATCTGTACAAGAAAGTAACTATCTGCGCTCTCGTGCAGATGTTGTCGGGCGCGAACAGACCGTTTCCAACGCCGTTCGTGACGCCGCCGGACACCGCCCAGCTGACAGCGGACGCGTAGTACGAATCCGTCGCGACATCGCCGAAAACTGTTCCTTCAGTCTCTGGTGAACCAGCCATGCGATAGAGGAATGTCACAATCTGCGCCCTCGTGCAGACCTCGTCGGGCGCGAACAGACTGTTTCCGATGCCGTTCGTGATACCGTTCTCAACCGCCCACACGACCGCGTCATAGAAGTAGTCCGAGGAGTCAACATCAGTGAACACGCAGTCGCCGCCGGTCACGGGTGCTCCAACCGCTCTCCAGAGGAAGGTCACCGCCTGCGCTCTCGTGCAGGACGAATCCGGCGCGAATACATCGTCCGCGACACCGTTCGTGACGCCGTTTCTGACTGCCCAGTCGACGGCGTCCGCGTAGTAGGCGTCTTCCGGAACGTCGACGAACGCCTGATGGGGCGCGGCGAACTCAGCGCTGACTTTCACATCCGACGCCGGCATCGTGAAATACCAGTTATCGCCGTCGGATATGACCGCGATCTCGCCGTAATCTCCGGTCACGGTGAGTTTCACAAGCGTATAGCCATCGTCAGGGGTCACTGTGAGAGTGATTCTGGTTCCGCTGTATGCTCTCTCGCGGCTGCTGACAACCTTTCCGCCGTCGGAAACGACAGTTTCGACATCAAACGCGTCGAGAACCGGGAGAATAATTCCGGGTTCATCCGGCTTGTCGCTTTCGATAAGTCTCACCGGAATATCGCGCGAGGTCGCGTATTGGTAAACCGGCGCGTCCTTTGAGTCGGTGATGACCGTCACGTTCGGCGAGTTGCGGAAGATAACCTCTCCGAAATTCTTTACGTTTTTAAGAATTGTAGCTTCGGCCAGATGATCGTTATATGCGAACGCTTCCCTGCCGATGCTCACGACCTTTCCGGGAATGACAACCGATTTCAGTGACGTTCCCAGGAAAGCGGTGTCGCCAATTGTCACAAGGCTCGACGGGAGAGTCACCTCGTTAAGCGACGCAGCGCTTGCGAACGCCGAGTCGCCGATCGAGGTCACGCCATCCGGAATCACGATCGAAGTGAGCTTTTCGCAGATTCCGAAGCCATTCGCGCCGATTTCGGTCAGCGACGACGGGAGGTTTACCTTTTCAAGAATACGGCAGTAGAAGAACGCGTGATCGCCGATCTTTTCGATTCCCTCGGGGATTGTCACGTCAGTGAGTCCTCTCGGGCAGAAGATGAGCTCGCTTCCGTCAGCGTTATAGAGAAGTCCGTCCTTCGATGAGAAGTACTTTCCGCCCGCCGTGACGTTTACCGACGTCAGGTGGTTGCAGCCGAGGACATCGGAACGCTCAAACGCGTCGCCGGGATACTCGCCTCCGAGCTTTTCGAGTGTCGCGGGGAGATGGATGCCCGTCATTCCGGTGCAGCTCATGAAGGCCTGATTCTCAATTACTCTGACGCCCTCAGGAACGACGACGCTGGTAAGTCTCACGCAGGCCGCGAAGGCTTCGCTCCTTATCGTCCGGAGCGAATTCGGGAGAGTGAGCGACTTCATGCCCTCGCACTCATAGAAGGCTTCACTGCCGACGGTTTCGACGCCCTCCGGGATGACTACGTCAATGAGTCTCCAGCAGAGGTGGAAAGCTCCGGTCGGGATTTCGGTCAGAGTCGACGGAATCGTGATTCTCTCAAGCCTCTCGCAGGAGTCGAACGCGTAGCTGCTCATCGTTTTAAGTCCCTCGGGGAGATTAACCTCCGGAAGATGCGTGCAGTACTCAAACGCGCGCTCGCCGATGTTTTCAAGCCCCGAGCCGAACGAGACCGAGTCGAGATTCACGCAGTGCGAGAAGGCATAGCTTTCGATCTCCTTCACCGTGTCGGGAAGGTCAACCGATGTGATATTCCGGTTATTGGCGAAAGCTCCGGAAGCGATTCCGACGACGGCGCGGTTCTCAACAGACGTGGGGATAACAAGGTCGGTAAGCTCTCCGACATATCCGGTTATGTATCCGCGCTCGTCGATCGTGAAGTCGCTGAGCGATTCGTCGGCGTCGACGGTGAGCACGCAGTCAGCAAAGACTCCGTCGGTCGAAAGTACTCTGATCGTCACCGTTCCGGGACGAAGCGCGGTGATCTTTCCGTTTTCGTCAACCGTCGCGAGCTTCGTGTCGAGCGACTTGTAGACAATGTCCTTGTGCGTAGCGTTGTCAGGCTCGATTGTGACGTTGAGATTATAGATCTCGCGCTGCTTAAGAGCCAGCTCAGTCTTATCGAGCGTGATCTTCGTAACCTTTACAAACGCGTCGATACTCTTGAACGTAAGTCCGCAGCTGTCGCCAAGCCGGGTTTTCGCGTCGTTCACATACTTCTCAGCGGTCGAGTCTGAGTGACCATAGACCGTGATCTTCGAGTGGGACGAGATGAAGCCGTTGCCGAGAACCGTTCCGGGATTCTCGATCCGGATGTAATTCTTGAGGCTGTCGAACGCGTCGTCTCCGACACTTTCAAGCGACGCGGGAAGCGAGGCGTTTTCGAGCGGCGACTGCGAGAACGCGCCCTCCTCAATCGTTCTGAGACTCTGTCCGAACTCAACCGATTTCAGCTTCTTGCAGTTGAAGAAGGCGTAATAACCGATCGACGTCACCGAGTCGGGGATCTCAACGCTTGTGAATCCGCTCGATTTGAACGAGCCCGACCCGATCGTCAGAAGCGTGTCGGGCAGGACGACATGGTCAGCTTTGCTCCGCTGGAAAGCTGAGCTTCCGATTGACTTCGTTCCGTCGGCGACCGTGACCGTTCCGGTGATTCCGGACGGGCAGAAGAGGAGCGTTTCGCCGTCGGCGGTGTAAAGAAGTCCGTTCTTTGACGAGTAGACCGGGTTGCCGTCTTCAACGGTGATTGAGAGGAGCTCATCGGTTCCGGACAAGTTGGCACTATTCACGTTGGAGAAGACCGCGGGAGCAGAGCTTCCGAACTCTGTCAGCGTCGACGGGAGATACACGCGCTTCAGTCCGCCGCTCGCGCGGAATGCCTGATCGCCGATAGTCGTCACGCCTTCGGGAATGTCGAGCGTTCCGAGACGCACGCACTGATAGAAGGCTTTCTTTCCGATCGTCTTAAGCTGGCTCTCATTGTCGTCCGCGAAATTCACCTCGGTGAGCTCTGAGCAGGTACTGAACGCGCTCTCGCCGATCGACTCGACCGACGCGGGAATGTTTATCGATTTTATCGCGCTCGTGCACTGGAACGCCGCTTTTCCGATGACCTTAAGTCCCTCGGGAAGCGTGATTTCAGGAAGCTTCGTGCAGTAAGCGAACGCCGATTCACCAATTTCGGCGAGATTTTCACCCTCGAATACAACCGACGTGAGTTCGCAGCCATTGAACGCGTCCTTTCCGATCCTCACGACCGACGACGGAATCGTGACCTTGGTGATCTCGACGCCTTCCTCGCCCTCTTCTGTGACGAAGACTCCCTCGCCGATCTCAGTTACGGTCGATGGGATGACAATATCCGTCTTTGTTCCGTGATAGCCCTTGAGAACGCCGTCGACAATTTCGAAGTCGGCGTCAGAATCGCGCAGTTCGAGTTCGTAGCCGTTGTCATTCGCGAACTTCGCGGCGGCTGTGAACGCGTTGTCGGCGATGATCTTTATTCCGTCTCGTCCAGAGAAAGCGTTCGGCGCGATGCTGGTCACCGATGCCGGGATGTAGACCTCCGAGAGCTTGTTTTCAATGCCCTGACCAAGCTTGAACGCGTCCTTTCCGATCGATTTCAGCGTAGACGGAAGAGTCAGTCTTTCAAGGCTGTTCGTGATTCCGAAGCACTCCTCACCGATGGAGGTAACGCCCTCGGGAATCACAATTTCCTTCACGTTCTTCGCCCAGGCAAACGCCGAGTCGCCGAGCGTGCGGAGCGTTGTTGGCAGGAGGATCTCGTTCAGAGTTTCCTCATAACCGTAGAACGCGAACTTTCCGATTGAGGTGTTGCCCTCTGGAATGACGAGCTTCGTTCCCTTGCACTCGGCGAATGCGTAGTCGCCGATAAAGGTGACGCTCGACGGGATATTGTCGACCCCGGTCCACTCCTCGCACCCGAAGAAGCCTGAATTCTCGACGCGCTCGAGTCCGGCGGGGAGAACGCAGTCGACAAGAGCCTCGCAGTAGTGGAACGCCTGCTCGGAGACGGTCTTGAGTCCGGCGGGAAGCTCGACTTTTGTCAGGTCAAAGCACATGAAGAAGGCGTAACGCCCGATTGTGGTCACGCTGTCAAGCACCTTCGCGGTCTTTCTCCCGCGCGGGCAGAAGACGATCTCGGAAAGATCCTTTGAGTAGAGCATTCCGTCGACCGACGTCCAGCAGGGGTTCTTTTCGTCGATCGTGATGTTTTCGAGCGACTTGTCAGCCGCCTGCGAACCCGGAATCTCGAAGACATCGCCTATGTAGCTGTCGCCGAGCTTTTCGAGCGACGCGGGGAGATGAAGCGATGCGAGCGGAGTTCCTCTGAACGCTCCGTAACGGATTGTCGTTAGTCCCTCGGGAAGCTCAATCGACGTGAACGCGCAGAGAGCAAAGGCGTTCTTTCCGATCTCCTTAAGCGTCGACGGAAGCGTAACCGACGTGAGCGCGGCGCAGGAGGTGAACGCCGACTCCGGAACGACCGTCAGTCCCTCTCCGAGCGTCACTGACTTGAGCGCGCGGCACTGATCGAAAGCGTTCTTTCCGATCGAGGTGACATTTTCAAGATTTATCTCAACGAGCGACGAGCAGCCGGCAAACGCGCCCTCGCCGATCGACTTCACGCTTTCGGGAAGCGTGACTTTCGTTATATCGCGGTTATTTTTGAAGGCGGACGCGGCGATTCCGGTTACTGTCTTTCCGTCAATTTCGGACGGAATCACAAGCTCGGATGCGTCGACGCCGATGAATCCGGTGACAACACCAGATTCGTCGACGAGAAAATCACTCTCGCCCGCGGCGATCACAACGTCGATCTCGCATGTCGCGGTGAGCGTTCCGACCGACGCGGTGATTGTCGCTTTTCCGGACTGAAGCGCCGTGACAAGACCGTTCTTGTCGACCGTCGCGACCGAGGCATCGCTTGACGACCAGCTTATCGTTCCCTGAGCGTTTTCGGGTTCAAGCGACGCGGTGAGCTGCAATGTCTGTCTGCGGCGAAGCTCTGCGGTCGTTTTGTCGAGCTTTACAGCGGTCGCCTCAACGAACCCTTCGGCGTGGAAGCTAAGCTTGCAGCTGTCGCCCTTCGCAGTCTTTTTGTCCGCGACATATTTTTCGGCGGTCGAACCCGACGGCGCGTAGACCTTGATCGCGTAATAATACGGAATGAAGTCGTCGGCAAGCACGGTTCCCTTTCCGAGGAAGCGGACTAAATAGTCGCTGCCGTACTCGAAATCAAACGCGTTTTTGCCGATATAAGTGGCGCTCGCGGGGATCGTCACCTGCGCGACATGGCTCTGCGAGAAAGCGGCGTCCTCGATTCTGATGAGTCCCTCGTTGAGAACCAGATTCGAAACATTCGCAAAGAAGAACGCGGAGCTTCCGATCGTTTCGACGCTTCCGGGGATCTCGACTTTCGTCATCTGCGAGCGGTTGAACGCGCCTGACCCGATCGTCTTCACGGTATCCGGGAGCTTCATCGACGTGAGATTTGCTCTCCAGAGCGCGTACTGACCGATCGTTTCGACGCCTTCCGCGAACTCAAGCGATTTCTTCGCAGCGGGGCTGTAGATAAGCGTCTTCCCGTCCGCCGAATAAACCGCGCCGTCATATGAGGAGAAGGTATCGCCGCCGTCGGCAAAATTGATGTTCATCAGATTTTCCGGCGCGTTGTTTGACGTACCGCGCGAGAAAAGATTTCCGAACCAGTCACCGCCGCAGACATTTTTAAGGCTCGCGGGGAGATTTATCGCGCGGAGTCTGCTCATCGCGCAGAAGGCGTAACTTCCGATCTCCGTCACGCCATCGGGAATTGTCAGTGTCTCAAGCGAGTTCGCGGCGTAGAACGCAGATCCGCCGATCTTTGTAAGTCCGCTTCCCTCGGCGAAGGTCACAGATTTGAGTCCGGAGCAGCCGTAGAAGGCGTTTTCAGCGATCTCGGTGACCGACGCGGGGATTGTGACCGATTCGATTTCACTTCCGAAGACCGTCGAGCCGTCGCCGATGACCTTCACGCCGTCGGGAATGACGACATTCTTCGCCGATCCGGTGTATCCGGTGAGTACGCCGTCCGTAATGGTGAAATCGCTGATCTCGGCGACTGTGAGCTTGCATGAGCCCGAGACGTTATTCGAAGCAGTGGCGGTTATGACCGCGTTTCCGGCTTTGACAGCGGTGACTTTTCCGTTCTCATCGACCGTCGCGACGTTTTCGTCCGACGACGACCATGTCAGCGTCTTGTCGGACGCGTCCTCGGGGAGGATAACCGCGGTGAGAGCCGAGGTCTCGCCGACCCTGAGTTCAAGAGTCGCGGGGAGGGTGACGCTCCCGACTTCCTTTTTCTCGGAGCCGCCGATAAGCTTGAATGTCAGATTTTTGCCGTCGCCGAGCGCGTTCGCGTAGGCTTCGGCAGTCGAGCCGGGATGTCCGACGAGCGTGATATTGCCGCTGTTTGGGATGAAGTAGGAGCCAAGCTGAGTGTCGCTTCCGAGAACCGTTACAGTGACTTTTTTGCCGTTGTCGGTGACGCACCCGAACACCGACGAGCCGACCGAGACAAGCGACGCGGGAAGGATTATCGAGCCGTCCTTTGAGAAATAAATCTCGTCGAAAGCCGAAGCAGCTATTGTTTCAAGTCCTTCGGAGAAGATGATCGAATTGAGCTTTGACGAATAGAACGCCATTTTTCCGATGCTTTTCAGCGTCGAAGGAAAGGTCACCGACGTGGCTGTGCAAAACTTGAACGCGTTTTCCTCTATTGCCGTGACACCTTCAGGGATCTGAAGATCGGCGATAGTCGATCTGAAGAACGAGTCGGTCTTGATTGTTTCGACACCCTCGAGCCAGTCAATGGAAGTCTTTTTTGCCGGGCAGTAGATGAGCGTCTTTCCGTCAGCCGAATATACAACTCCGTCGTGAGAGCTGTAGACAGAGTTTCCGCCGGCGAAATTGACCGCGCTTAGGCTCTGCGGAGCGCCAGCAGTAGTCCCGAATGTGAAGAGTTTTCCGAACCAGTCTCCGCCGCAGACGGTCGTGAGGCTAGCGGGGAGATTTATCTCGCGAAGCGCGTGTGTCGCGTAAAAGGCATTTGTTCCGATCTCGGTGACGCCCTCGGGAATTGTCAGCGTCTCAAGCGAGGTCGCTGTGTAGAAAGCGGATTCACCGATCTTTTTAAGCTGGCTTCCCTCGGCGAATGTCACCGATTTGAGTGCGGAACAGCCGTAGAAAGCCATCTCCGCGATCTCAGTCACCGACGTCGGTATCGTCACCGATTCAACCGTGCTTCCGAAGACCGGCGCCCCATCGCCAATCACCTTCACGCCGTCTGGGATGACGACATTCTTCGACTCGCCCATGTAGGCTGTCAATACGCCGTTTTCGATTGTGAAATCACTCACTGAGGCGTCAGCTGAACCTGTGTCAGCTTTTTCGACTGTATCCGAAGCGTATACCCGAAGCGGAAGATTTCCGCTTATCATGAGAAGCGCGAGCGCGCCTGCCGTGGCGGATTTCCACGCGTCTTTTTTCTTTTTCTGCATTTTTTGATTCCTTTCCAGTATAAGTTAGCAGTAGCTAACTTGGCTTGACAGATAGATGTGGTTTTTCAGACGGAAATCTGTCGTGGTTAGCATACGCTAACTCATTGCCAATAAAAACATCAGAATGCCTTTCTGATTTCCACGGAAAATTATACCACAAAATGTTATGGCTGTCAATATGTTTTCAAAATTTAACATTTTGGTAAAACAAAATGCCTGCCGAATATGTCGCCAATATATGTTATTCCCCAGTTCTCGCTTTTGCGGAGAAGAGTATCCTGCCGCTTTTCAAAAACGTTGTGATTCACAACGCTGGTGGCTCCGCCTTTCATTGTCTCTGCCCGCAAGAAGAGCCACAGGTCTGTGAGTCGCGCCATCAACGACTATGGTTTCGAGTCTGTCATATCCCGGGGCTTTTGCGTCACGGTTTGAGTTACTGAGATTTTCCTTCGATTCTCCGAAACGAAGCCGGCCCTTGCCGATCGCGGCCGAATATTTGACCTCGATCTTTCCGTCGGCCTTGAGGACGATTATCGGGTCGCGGTAGTGTCAGTCGTCTTTCGCCGTCAAAAAGGTCGGGATCTCATTGCCCGACGCGTCTTTGATCACCTTATTTTCCATCAGTAAACCGGCGATGACCTTGTCGGAAAGCTCTGAGGGGTCGCGGGTTTCACCTTTTTTGCCCGGAATATTCGCGTAGGCGTGGATTTTCAGAAGATGCTCGTGTTCGGTTTCGTGTGCTTCGGCGAGAATCTGATTTGTCGGTTTAAGGTGACTTCCTATCTTAACGGCGGTCGCGATCACACCGATCACGGCGAGAACCGCCGCTAGCGACAAAAAGTATATCGCGATGGGGGCTTTTTCACACGATCACTCCTTTTATGCTATTGTAGCATGTTGTTTTACCCTTGTCAAGTGTCCGGAGCTTTTTTATGTTTGTCACAAAAACGTCCGTCTCGCTTTGTGCAAAAGGACGGTTATTATTTTTTCTTGTAGAGCTTGACAAATGAGCGGCAATATGGTACAATTATAGTATCAAACCGAAAGGACAGAATCCATGTACAGAAAACTCATCTCACTCTTTCTCATCCTCGCGCTCGCGGTCTCGTTTTTCTCCTGCGGCTCGGACGGCGGGACAAAGCTCACAAACGTCTTCGCGCCGACGATAATCGCGAAGATCGACTCGGGACACGAGCTTTTGGGTGGAAAATGGCGCGGCGGCGAGTTTCATACGGCTTTCATGGACGGCTATAAGCTCTGCTTCCTGACCGCCGGAGCGGAGACGACGGCAAGCTATCCCGAAATGCCCGACGCGCCGGGCGGCGGAGTCTATCCGCAGTCCTTCACACTGACCGATGACGGCGATCCGGCCGTCGCGTTCCTTATTTCAACTGACAAGGACGCTGAAATCTCGGTACACGTCGCGGTTTATTCGGGGACGTCGATGAAGTCGTTCGAAAGGCTTGAAGGCTTTTCGTTGGCGGTCGATTTTCTCTATGTCGGTAAAGACCTGACTGTCGCGGCTTCGGAGAACGAAATTGCGGTGCTTTCCGGCGGCTTGACGAAGATTTATGAGGTCGGTGGCAGAGTGATTTCGCTTGACGGCGGGAAGATCGGATACGAGTCGGACGGGAAGTACTATTTTGCCGATGTGACGGCTGATGGAATCTCGTCGCCGACCGGGGTGGGGATTCAGAATGTCAGGAATTTCTGCTTTACGGACGGAATTTACGCCGACACGGCCGACGCGGTTTACCTGATCGCGGACGGAAAAAGCGAGGTCGTGATCGACTGGAAGAATTCCTCGGTCGACCATTCGCGGATCTCGGATCTCTTTGTCGAAAGCCGTGACAGCGCGTATTACCGGCGTATCGGCGGCGCGTCGGGCAGTCAGGAGCTGATAAAGCTTTCGCGGGTTCCCGACGGAAAAGCGGTCGAAAAGACGCGGATAACGCTAGGAGTCACGATCGGATCAACGGTTCTCACTCAGGCGGTCAGCGACTTCAACCAGACGAACGGAGTCTATCACATCGAGGTCGCCGACTACAGCCCGTCCAAGAAGAACGCCGACGGCATAAACAAGCTCGGAATCGAGATCGCCGCCGGAAATGTCCCGGATATTCTCCAGTACGACAGCCGTCTTGACCTTCTGCCGCTTGAGAGAAGGGGCGCATTCGTCGATCTCTCGGAGTTCATCGAAAGCGACAGTATGCTCGATATCTCCGATTTTCCGGCCGGAATCGCGCGAGATGGAAAGATTTTCGTCCTCCCCGCGTCGGTCACGATAAAGACGATGGCCGCGAAGAATTCGACGCTCGGGAAAAATGAAAAGTTCGATCTCGATTCGCTGATCTCGGTCGCGAAGGCGGATCCCGATTCCTTCGTCTCGTTTGAGGACGACCGTGCCGGGATGCTCGAAAAGCTCGTTCTCTCGAACGAAAAATCGCTTACCGACGAGAAATATCTCGGAAAGCTGCTTGAATTCGCGAAGAATCTCCCGGCGGAATATCCGGTTAATTTCCTTGACGAGGACGAACGCGCGGATTACGCCGCCGATAATTTCAGAATCTACCGCGACGGGAAATCGCTTTTCTACACGAAGGATCTCCGGAATCTCAACGACTACATGACGCAGAAATGCGCGTTCGGCGAGGAGTATTCGGTTGTCGGCTATCCGGGAGAAGCGGGCGGGGCGACGATGATCGAACCCGCGCTGGCCTTCCTTGTGTCGTCCGGCTGCGCCGAAAAATCGGGCGCGTGGGAATTCCTCCATCAGCTGCTCACCGGAGATTATTATTCCTTCGGAAGCTCGGCGAACTTCCCGGCGGCAAAGTCCGGACTTGACCGATATTTTGAGACGGCGAGAGAGATGAAATTCTGGTACAATCCGTCGGGAACGGCGGTCGCGAGCGAGACGAAATTTGATAAGAACGGGTCGTATGAGATTGAGTTCAGGGATTCGGACGAGAAGCTGATTCGCGATCTCATTGAAAACGGCGTTTTCGCCGAGTCTGACCGGAAGCTTGTCTCGATCGTCTCTGAGGACGCGGCGACGTATTTTTCGGGCGCGAAGGAACTCTCAGAAACCGTGAAAATCATATCGGATCGTGTCGGAACGAGGCTTTCGGAGCTTGGAGGCTGATTCATTTAAGGAAACACTGAATAATAC
>CAKSOR010000039.1 GCA_934477985.1 uncultured Eubacteriales bacterium | reverse complement strand
GTGTTGCCTTAAACCGCTGGTTCACCTGAATTATATTATACCATATTTTCCGCGTCAGATCAATAGAAATGTCATTGTTGAATCTGCACAAATTATCATTGAATTAATTGTGCAGATTTTTTTCGTAAAAACTCTTGACAATCCGCACGGAGTGTAGTATAATTGTTCTGTACCATGTAAAACGTTTTACCAAAAAGATAGACTGCGCCTCCTACGCACTGGACGCGTGCTGAAATACTGTTGGCAAGAAGTCACCAGTTGCCAGCAATGCAAAAAAACCGCCCATCATGCCGATGGTATGTCATTCGCCTGAAGTCGGATTCGGACTGCCGGAAGCGGTTTCGTAACAAAACACGGATTGGCTGTCGCGCAACCTGGTGATTGCGCCTAAACGCCTGATGACCGCAACTGAGCGTTCCATCAGGAAAAAGCCGGGCAATTCGGGTATTCACGCGAAAAGACCTGAATTCGTGAGCTATTTTGCGTGAAAAAAACCTTGAATCAACGTTTCGCCAGATACGTTATCCGAACATAAGAATAAGCTGAGCAATCAGGTCGCACGCGAAGTTTCCGCGGCGTGCCCCCGGATCAGCGATTCCTGAGCCCCTGAAGGGGAGAAAGTGATGAATTATGGAAAAAATCGAAGCGAACCTTTCCGAGCTCCGCGAGGTACTCGAAGCCGGGAACGGCATATTCAGACTCACGCCTACCTGGGTTCCGCGTGTGTTCTGCCGACCGGGGCGTAGACTGAGACTCCACCCGGACGATTATTACGCGCTAGGAGCGGCGCGCGGCGGGATAGATGAGCGTTGGTTCTCGTCGACTACGCACGCCGACAACGGACCTGGAACGCCGGACGACGAGGGACTCTCATACATAGCGCTCGACAACGATGCGAGCCGCGGTACTACGCTGAAGCACGCGGTCGAGGTATTGAAAGACGAGCTGCTCGGTGACATCTGGAACAAGTACGGCTGTTTTCCGATTTACTCAAAGTTCTTCGACAATCTCGGACCGCTTCCACACCACATACACCAGCGCGAGGAACACGCGGCGCTCACCGGGGCGCATGGCAAGCCAGAGATGTACTTTTTCCCGTCGCAGATGAACGACCACCGCGGAGAGTTCGACTGCACGTTCTTCGGGCTTGCGTCCGGGGTGACAAAGGACGAGGTGAAGGGTTCTCTTGAGCTGTTCGTGAAGGGCGACAATCATCTGCTTGAATTGTCGCAGGCTTATAAGCTTGAGACCGACACCGGATGGGATGTGCCGCCCGGACTTCTGCACGCGCCGGGAAGCCTCTGCACATATGAGCCGCAGTTCGCGTCGGATGTGTTCGCGATGTACCAGTCGGTGCTGCACGGCGGGCACACTGTAGACGAGTCGCTTTTGTGGAAGAACTGTCCGGAGGATAGGCTAGGGGATTTTGACTATCTGGTCGAGGTTATCGACTGGGAACTGAACACAGATCCGGAGCTCCGGGCGCACAGGTTCATGAAGCCGATCCCGGTGAAACCGGTCGATGAGATGGCGGATGAGGGGTATCTTGAGGAGTGGATCTGCTACAGGTGTCCGATCGTGTCGTCGAAGCGGCTGACGGTCTATCCGGGCATGCGGGTTGTCATAAAGGACTCGGCGCCTTACGGGCTTATCGCGATCGAGGGGCATGGCGTTTTCGGCGGGCACGTGATCGAATCGCCGGCACAGATACGTTATGGTGAAGCGACATTTGATGAGTACTTTGTAAGCGATCGCGCGGCGCGTGCCGGAGTTGTCGTTGAGAACACCGGGCGCGAGCCGCTCGTGATACTAAAGCATTTCCCGGAGAATCCCGATCTGCCGGGGTATTCCGGCTGAATTCCCGACCTGCCCTGCCGTTGACGGATTGGTTGTGGAACGCGGTCGGCTTGGCGTTAGTCAGCGCTGAGTCCGCCCGGAACGGCGGCTTCGCCGCCGTTCCGGGTTCGCGCCGCGCGCAGCGCGGCGCGAATGCGAGACCGCGTGCCCACCCCAAGCCGCCGCTGTGCGGCGGCTTGGGGTGGGCTAAGCGGTCTCGCCCGCAGGCGGGCGGCTATGCCGCCCGTCCGCCTTGCCGCGTGAAACGCGACGAGGCGGATGGCGCACGAAGTGCGCCACCTGCGGAGACGCGCGGCTATGCCGCGCGTCCCGCGAATCCCGTCTGCGTCGGGCTTCGCGGACCGGGCGCCGCTGCGGCGGCGCCCTGCTGAAGCGCTCGCCCCATTCCGTCGATCCCCCGGATGCCGAATGTAATTGCATATAAAACCAAACCAACAGAAAGGAACGACCATGTCAAACTGGTATCAGAACAGCTACCGTCGCAACCTCGTCGATATGCACATCGACGACTGGAATCCTGAATTTCTCTCAAAATTCTCCCCCGAGGAGTATTTCGAAAACCTCAAACACGCTCATATTCAGTCCCCGATGATCTACTTCCAGTCCCACGCCGGACATTGCTACTTCCCGACCAAAACCGGTCATATGCACCCCGCTCTCAAGGGTCGCGAGGACATGATAAAACGACTCACCGAGCTCTGCCGCGACGCCGGAATGAACGTCGTCGGCTACTACAGCCTCATCTATAACACCTACGAGGAGGATCGCCACCCCGAATGGCGGCTCGTGACCGGCGATGACGGAACTTCAAACCGCCAGCGCGGCAGCCGTTACGGTCTCTGCTGCCCCAATAACCCCGACTACCGCGAGTTCGTCCTCGCTCAGATAGAGGAGATGGCGGACTACTTCAAGGTCGACGGAATGTTCTACGATATGACCTTCTGGCCCGGACTCTGCCGCTGCCCGCACTGCATGGAGCTCTACCGCAAGGCGGGGCTCAGTGAGATCCCGAAGCGTGATTTCTCAAACCCCGACTGGATGAAGCTCATGCGTCTTCGCATCGAAATGATCGGCGATTTCGCGAAGTTCGTCACTGACGCCACTCACAGACTCATGCCCGGCGTCTCGGTCGAGCACAACTACGCCCACGGCGTCGCCGCCGACTCCATCGAGATCGGCTCGTCTGAGCTCGTCAACGACCAATGCGACTACACAGGCGGCGATCTCTACGGCGACCTCTACAACCATTCCTTCACCGCCAAATACTACCTCGAGGTCTCCAGGAATCAGCCATTCGAGTACATGACATGCCGCTGCGACCGCTCGCTCGCCGCTCACACCGTATCAAAATCCGAAGAGCGCCTCGCCACCGAGGTTATGCTCACCGCCGCTCACCACGGCGCGTCATTCATAATCGACGCAATCGACCCGATCGGAACGCTCGATAAGCGCGTATACGACCGCATCGGCAGAGTCTTCGAGCGCCAGATGCCATACGAAAAGCATTTTGGCGGCAAGCTCCGCGCCGACGTCGGTGTCTGGTACTCGGTCACGGGTCGCTACAATCCGCGCGGACTGAATTTCACATCAAAGACCTGCTCGGTCGGCGCGACTCGCGCTCTCATTGAGCGCCACATCCCGGTCGGCGTTATCTCGGACTCGACCACCTCCAGAGCGGCTGAGCACAAAATGATAATCGCCGGAGGCATCGCCGGCATCTCCGACCAGAACCGCCGCGACATCGCCGATTACGTCAGAAACGGCGGAGTCCTGTACATCTCTGGCGCGAACGATCCGGAGCTTCTGAAGCTCTTACTGGACGCCGAGCCAGACGGCTATACCGAGGAGAACTCGGTCTATCTCGCCCCGACCCGGAATGGTGAAAAACTCTTCGGCGAGTTCAATCAGGATTATCCGCTTCCGACCGAGCTTCCGCTTCCGAAGCTGAGCTTCGCCGACGATGATTTCGAGACGCTCGCCGTCATGAAGCTCCCTTACACGAAGCCGAACGAGCGCCGCTTTGCCTCGATTCACTCGAACCCGCCCGGCATACTCACCGATATTCCCGCTCTGATCGTCAGAAATTACGGCAAAGGGAAGGTTGTCTGGTCAGCCGCGCCGATCGGAAACGACGGCAGACTCTCGCACAATAAGCTCTTCTGCGACCTCGTTGAGTCGATGATCAACCGGTCGTTGATCTCCGACGCTCCGCGCCAGGTCGAGCTTACCTCGTTCGACACAGACGAGGGCGTACAGATATGCGCGGTTGACCTGCTCTGCACCGACGAGTTATTGTCGGTCCGCGATTTCACCGTGACGGTTGAGTGCGCCGAGCCGAAGCGTGTCGTCCGCGCCGGACGGGACGAGGTTGACATACCGTTCAGCTATTCGGACGGTCGTGTGACCTTCGGAGTCAGTGGACTCGTGATGTTTGAGATGTACAGGGTCATCAACTGAGAGCCTGTGGCGGATACTGCGAAGTTCCGCGTCTGATGAATAGTGCGCGATATCCGCCCTGCCAATGCGCTCCACAGCGGGTAAAGCCGCGGAGAAATCGCCGCCACCGAGATCGCTGCGTTTTGCGGATGTGATACTACCGCGCATTGCCGGAGCGGCAATGCGCTTTGAGTTCAGGCAAGCGGCGCGCCGCCATTGAGATTGTGCACGTGCGTGTCAGTCCGGTCACGCCGCGATACCCGATCCTGACGTACACTCGCTCTGCCGGGCGGCTCCCCTGTCCGCAATCCGAACCATCACCATACTGACCTTAACCCCGCCGCGGCGGATTCCGACTGCGGAAAGTTATTTTGCAATTGACTGATTAACGATACCAAAAGGAGAACGCCATGAAAAAACTGTTAACTCTGCTTACCATGACCGCCCTGCTTCTGGCATCCTGCGCTGAGGCGGCGGTCGAGCCACCGGTCACGTCCGAGGATTCAGCCTCGGACACAACCGCCGAGACCTCCGTTCCCGCTCCTGAGGTCTATGACTTCGGCGGCAGAAAATTCACATTTCTTGACAGCAAGTGGGGAACATATTCTCCGCTCGACTATGTCGACATAGCCGTCGACGAACAGAACGGCGAGACCTTCAACGACGCTGTCTTTGACCGCATGACCGCGATGAAGGACAAATACAATTGCGAGGTCGACCATTTCACCGAGAACGGTCATTCCGCCGCGCTGTCGGCGCTGTCGCGGAGCGTGATGGCGGGCGATTCGGACTATGACGCGGTCTTCCTGCGCGGACGTATACTCGGCGGGGCTTACACGAGCGACTGCCTCACCGACATGTCGGCAGTACCGCATATCGACATCGCAAAGCCCTGGTGGGACGCCGGATTCTCCGATTCCGTGCGCATCGGGAAGCTCCGTCCGGCATTGATCGGCTACACGACGACCAACCACATGAACGCCGTCTGGACGGTCTGCTTCAACAAAAAGCTGATCAGCGAGAACAAGCTCGACGACCCGTACAAGCTGGTCGCCGATGGAAAGTGGACCTTCGACAAGGCGATTGAGATGAGTGCCTCGATAGCGCGCGACCTTGACGGCAACACGGTTATGGATGGAAACGACCTCTGGGGCATAAACCACACAAATGACACTATAATCGGAATTCTGAATTCCTGCGGAGTCGACATCGCTGAGGTCACCGGGAACAAACTGGCGCTTACGATAAACAGCCAGAAATCGGTCGAGCGTATGACCGACATCCTGACAAAGCTCTTCAACGAGGACTACGCTATGGACACGCTTGTCCGTGACAGGATGAAATCGGTAGACTCAGACGGCGACTATTTCGCGGAGAACAAGGTGCTGCTCCTATTCACGGCGACGCACCTTGTCGGTCAGCTGAGACAGATGGAGATCGACTTCGGAATGCTTCCTTACCCGAAGTACAGCGAGGAAGAGGACTATCGTTCCTCGACCGCGGGGATATTCCTGTCTATGACCGGCGTACCGAAATCGGTCGGTGACCTTGACGAGACCGGGCGCTTTCTCGAGCTCTTCGCCTACGAGGGCTGGAGACTTCTGAAGCCGGCGTTCTACGAGAACATTCTTGTCGGAAAACTCGCACGCGACGAGGAATCGCGCGGCACGCTCGAGTACATCTACGGAAATCTGACCTATGACGCCGGAAATATACTTAACATCGGCTCGCTGGCGTCGGGTATCGGCGAGTTGTCGAAGACGCTCGACACCAACGTGGCGTCCTTCCTGGCGGAGAAACTACCCGGCGCTGAGAAGGACATTGAAGAGCTCAACAGCTGAAAATGGGGACTGCCAATAAACCGGCAGTCCCTTTGTTATGCGCTGGTGGAAATACTGGTGAATTTCAGAATTACTCCAAATAATTAATGCATGATGAATAAACTGCGTTTCAGCAGACACCGAATTAAGAATCCCCGCAAAGTTTCCTCATCTCCTCCGCGTCCGGAATTCTCGTGCCCGCGGTTTCAAATTCTCTTCCAAGCGCGGCATATTTCGATGAACACATATCGTGGTACGGAAGAAATTCAAGCCGTGCGCCAAGACTTTTCGCGAACTCAGAAACCTTACCGACTTCTTTATCATTGTACCCGGGAACGACCGGCATACGGAAGATGACATTCCTCTTCGACCTGACAAGCTCTGTTGCGTTTTCGAGAATCCTCTCGTTTGAGACTCCGGTGAACCTTTTGTGAAGCTCAGGGTCAATCGCCTTTATGTCATAGAGAAAAAGATCGACATACCGCGCGATCTTTCCGAAGGTCGCAAACGGCAGGTTTCCGGCAGTTTCGACCGCGGTGTGTATACCGCGGTCTTTGCATAATGTCAGCACTTCTTCCGCAAAATCTGACTGTAAAAGCGGTTCGCCGCCGCTCAGGGTTATCCCTCCGCCTGAGGTCTCGTAAAAATCAACATCCGCCAAGAGCTTTCCCACCAGTTCCTCTGCCGTGATCTCATAGCCGCAGATCGCCCGCGCACCGGATTTGCAGACCTTCGCACATTTCCCGCATCTTTCGCATTTGTCAGTAAAGACCTTTTCGCAGAAATCCCGGCATTTTCCGCATCCAACGCACTTGTTCCGGTAGAACATCAACTCAGGTCTGCTCTTTTGCGACTCGGGATTATGGCACCAGAGACACCGAAGATCGCACCCCTTGAAAAACGCGGTCGTCCGGATTCCGGGTCCGTCATGGATCGAGTACCTCTGGACGCTGAATATCGTTCCGGTCATAGCCCGATCTCAGTGCGCGCGATGATATTGTCCTGAAGTCCGCGCGAGAGCCGTGTGAAATAGTCGCTGTAGCCGCCAACGCGGACAATCAGATTTTCGTACCGTTCGGGACATTCCCGCGCCTTTCTGAGCTCGTCGGCGGACACGACTGAGACCGAGAGCTGCTGTCCGCCCTTCCGGAAATAGGTCTTCGCGAGCGCGATGAATGCCTCTTCCCCGGCGTCTCCGGTGAAAAGCTCCTTCGTGAATTTCAGATTCAGTACGTTACCGCTCTTTGCGAGTCTCTGCGGCTGGCGCAGTACTGATCTTATCAACGCGGTCGGACCATTTTTATCGTTTCCCGGAACCGCGCCGATGCTGTCTGCCAAAAGATCGGAATCCCTGCGTTTTCCATTCGGAAGCGCGCCGATACTGCCGCCATAGACCGCTGAACGGTTGAAAGTACTGCATCCGCCGCCATAGATTCCGCCGCGGAAGGTGCGCTTCGTCAAAAGATAGCGATAGAAATGCTCAACTATATCCGCGCAGATTCCATCGACCTCCGGAACATCGTTTCCGTACTTCGGATAAGAACGGAAATCCTCAAGCATCTCATCATAACCTTCGAAATCGCGTTCGAGCGCGTCAACAACCTCTTCGAGCGTGTACTTCTTTATATCATAAACAAAGTGCCTCAGCGACGCGAGCGAGTCGGCCGTGTCGGCGATACCCTCAGTCAATATCTGACCGTGATTGTAGACCGGACCGCCGTTTTTGTAATCGCGCCCGTTTTCGACGCAGCCCTGAATCAGGATTGACCTGAGCGGGTTCGGCGCGTACTTCGCGTAGATCCTCTGAGCGCGGTCTGACATATCAATCGCGCGGTCTGTTATGTATTCAACCTGCTTTTTATATGCCGCGAGAAGCTTTTCGAAGCTGTCAAGCCCGTCGGCTTTTCCGGTCTCAATCCCGAGCTTTTCACCAGTGAGTCCGCATTTTCCGTTATGAAGCGTCAGTTCAAGGCATTTCGCGAGACAAACCTCGCCGTCCTCGAGTCCCATATGCGACTTTCCGAATATATCTATCTGATTGCATCCGTTCATGCAGTAGTTATGCGAATCAACCGGCGGAATTCCGAGATCCTCCAGCGCGGGGCAGACGCAGTCGTCGTTGTACAAAGCCGGCATTCCGATGCCCGAGCCGATTGTCTTCGCGGCCTCCTTCCAGAGGTCATCCGGCATATTCCGGCTCATCCGCATCGTGAGATTCGGCGTGTTGTACTTGTATTCACGCGCGATTCTCAGGATGTCATATGTCAGCGCGTTCGAAAAATAATTCCCGTTCTCGTCGCTTCCGCCTATGCAGAGATTCCACGTTCTTGTCTCGTAGAATAATTTCCACAGCGCGCGCAGACACTCATCGCGTTCCTTTTCGTCCAAGAGTCCGACAAAATCGTCCATGAAGAGATCGAAGCGACCGGGAGAGTCGATTCCGTCAAACGCGAAGACGAGCCAGAATAACTGACATGCCTCGAAAAAGTCGCGCGGCTTGTTCTCCGGAATATTCTCAAAAGCCCTTGCGAGCCGCTCCTCACCGTTCTTTTTTGCGAGTTCAAGCGAGCGTTTTCCGAGAATGTCGATCGCGTCAAGGGTTATAATAAGCGAGTCATAGAAATCACTCGTACCGGGATTCATCTTCCGCCCGATCTCCACGCGCTCGCGTAGTCCGCTCGTGCCGAGCCTTAAAAGCATTCTGTAGTCGGGATTCGAGTGACCGATCCATGTTCCACCCCAGCATGTGCGGATATATCGCCCGCCGATCGGGAGCCTTCCGGCGAGCTTGCGGTCGGAGTCTGAGAGGGCCTTGTCGACGAGGCTTCCTGTGTCAGAGGCCGCGATTTTTTCTATAAGCTCAACGACTCCGGGACAGTCCTTCGCCTCGGACTCGAGCTTTGCGTGGTTTACCGAGATTCCGGTTTTACATCCGTAATTCACGCCGAACGGATACCGCGCGGGTGAGACGAATTTTCCGATTCCGAGCGGCAGATATTGCGCCATCTCGCGCAGACCGCACGCGACGCGATATTCAATATTCTCACGATCGGCTTCAAGAAACCCTACAGCAAAGGGTTCAATTTCACGAGGATTCATGATTTTCCTCCGATCAGAGCGGCTGAACCGCCTGAGATGTTCCCCAGACGGTTACTTCCTCGATGACGACCGTCTTCGGTTGCGAGGCGCAGTACCACACGGCGTTCGCTATGTCCTCGGAGGTCAGCGACTCGACGACCTCGCCGATGCCCGACCCCTTCTGGAAGCCCGTGCTTGCCTGACCCGGCATGACGCAGGAGACCCGGATTCCGTGCGGTCTGAGCTCGGCGTAGAGTCCCTTTGAAAAGCTGAGGAGTCCGGCCTTGGCACAGCCGTAAACCGTCCATGCCGCCCACTGGTGGCGTGCGCAGAT
Organism: uncultured Eubacteriales bacterium; assembly: GCA_934477985.1. Taxonomy (GTDB): domain Bacteria; phylum Bacillota; class Clostridia; order Oscillospirales; family CAG-272; genus Flemingiibacterium. The sequence continues at coordinate 2,429 of CAKSOR010000039.1, read as the reverse complement.
CGAGGAAATATTCACGATGACGCCGTCCTTCTGACCGATCATCATCGGTGCCATGACCTTTGAACCGTAGATTGAGCTTGTGAGGTTGAGCGCGATTATCGCGTCGATGTTCTCCTTTGTCTGGTCCACCGTGTCGACTATGCTGATTCCGGCTCCGGCGTTGTTGACAAGGACATCGAGGCGTCCGTAATCCTTCATGATCTCGTCCTTAAGCCTGACCCAGCCGTCAAAATCGGTGACATCGAGCGTGTAGCCCTTGTCAAAGCCGAATTCCTTCACGCATTTTTCGACCTTTTCGGGGTTTCTTGACGCGATGAGGGTGACGTAGCCGTTTCTCTTGAAGACCTTCGCGGTTTCGAGTCCGTAACCGCTGGTGGCTCCGGTGATGAGTACTGTTTTCATTATTTTATCTCCTTTGTTAATTATTGGCGTATTTTCCGCCGGGGAAGCTGATTTCGAATTTTTCCGAGTTCACAATGTCGGAGAATCTCACGATCGCGCCGTTTCCCGAGCAGCCGTAGACAAAGACCGAGTCGTCGGTGTCACAGCTGATGCCCTGAATATATCCCGTGATTCCGAGCTTTTTGAAGCCTTCGCGCGCACAGGGAGTGTTCACAACCTCGTCTGTTACCGTATCAATGACCGAGATTGAGTCATCCTGATCATTAGAAGCGATGATATATCTTTCATCACCGGTCATTGTGAGTCCGCAGCTTCCGACTCCAGTCGGTATCAGCTTTATGATTTCATGCTTTTCTATGCTTATAACGGCGACATACGCGCGGTTTTCGCATCCACGATGACACGCGGTATAAGCCTTTTTCTTATCGTGCGAGAGGACGAGATCATCGCTTCCCGAAAGCCTTTCATCGTAATCCATGAAGACCGACGGCTCGAAATCACGATACGCGTCGAGCAGCCAGAGCTTCGCCGAACGCCATCCGGCACAGAGATAATATCTGTCCCTGTCGATGAAATTTCCCTTGCCGCCGATCTCGGAACGGAATTTCCGTTCTGGCAGGACCTGTGTCCTGATCCTGACGCGGATCTTGTCCATATCGCTTATGTCTTCAATCACCTGAACGCCGCCCTCAAGATCGTGAACGAGCAGAGTATTTCCGTCGGGGAGAACATTCGTCGCGTAGATCTTTCCGGTATCAACTATTTTTACCACAGAAAGCTTTTCGACGCTGATACAGTAAAGTCCCTCAAAGCAGGCGATAAAGAGATACTTACCATCGCCCGAGACGGCGTGGCAGTCCGGCCTTGTGCCGACTTTTATCTCCTTTACAAAGTCGAGCGTCTTCTTGTTGTATACGCAGACGCTTCCGTCACCGTGTGTGAATTCGTAATGGTCGGGAGAACCGTACATACGGTTCGGACGAAGTGGTTCGTAGTGCATAGTTTTTCTCCTTATTTTTTTATCATATCGCGGGCATATCCAAGTCCGAGCGAAATATCCTCGGCGGCTCGTTTTACAAGCGGGACGAAGCTCTCCTCGGTTTCCTTTGAAATCCGGTAGACCGGGAACATGACGTCAATTCCGGCGACGCACTTTCCATTGCCATCGAACACCGGCGCGCCAACACATCTGAGTCCGGTCATGTATTCCTCGCGGTCGAAGGAAATTCCGGTTTCTCGTATCGTATCAAGCTCCGCGCGGAGCCTTTCGGAATCCGATATGGTATTCGCTGTGAGCCTTTCGAGCGGATAGTTGAGGAATTTCGCCAGCATGATTTCGTCGATGAAGGCGAGGATCGACTTTCCGGCTGCCGAACAGTGCGGCAGAATCAGCGAGCAGGTTTCGACGTGGATGCGTATCGGATTCGTCGTCTCGCACTGAAGCTGGATTACCGCGCGGCTGTCACGCATCGTAATGAGCTGAGTCGATTCCCCGGTCTCAGCGGTCAGGCGGTCGAGGATCGGTTTAGCGACGTTATTCAACACCATATAGCGCTCAGCTGCCTTTCCGATGAAGTAGAATTTGCTCCCGAGGACATAGTGACCGCTTTGGGGATTGTTTACGAGATACCCGTTGTCCCGCATGACCGAACAGATTCTGTAGACTGTGTTCACCGGGCTTTCGGTGAGTCTGGCAATCTCATTGATCGAACATCCGGCGTTTTCCCTTGCGAGAAGCTCGATTATCGCGAGCATCTTTTCGACAGCAGGGGCTGAGTATTTGTTTTCCATGTTTTCTCTCCCATGTATCATTCTGTATATAGTATAGCATATTATATTTAGAATGTCAAGGGGGTAATCGGATTTTTTCAGAATTATTTCAGCAGACAGTCGCTGGACTGATATTTCTCTTTTATGTGTAAAAACTCATCTGATGTTGATGGCAAATAAAATAGACATGTTCGATAACCCTCCCGACATGTCAATGAAAATGCCGATTTCATCGCCATTTTCATACGCTAAAGTCG